>JBGPHF010000209.1:0-4311 GCA_041484215.1 Nitrospirota bacterium | reverse complement strand
TAGCCGCGAGGAGTGCATGGATATCGCCGAAGGGACCAGTCTTCCCCTGGGGCAATTAAAACCGATCTTTCCCGCGCCCGGCGGCGGCATGAGTCTGGACCGGGTGCCGGAGATGCTCGAGACCTACGGCCATGATTTGATCTTCCTGATCGGCGGCGGGTTGTTCAAACATGGCCCGGACCTTGTCGAAAACTGCAAGTACTTCCGGAAGATGGTGGAAACGATATAAAACAGCGCGGGCGCCGAAAGCTACAAGCCCTTTTCATCGAGAATGCTGTTTTTTCTCTTCTGATATTCCTGCTCGGTTATCTCATTCTTGAGCCGCTGCTCGTTCAGAGCACGCAATTTCCCGATGACGTCCTCCAATGCGGGGTTGCCCGCTTTCGTGCCGAAGTTGTCGAGCCGTTTCCTCAGAAGATCGATTTTGCGCAAGAGCGCAGCCTCGCTCTTGATCTCGGAGAGCGTCAGTTTCAGCGGAGCATTCCCATACCAATGAGCATAGTCCGGGTTCTGGTGAAAAGCGCCCTTGTACGATGTAGGCGCGTAGAATTTTTTCATTTTGAATAACAACGCTTCGACCGATGAAAGGTTCTCATACAGCATCTGCGAGTCGAGGACAAGCGTTTTGCCGAACAGGGGATGGGCCGGCCGGTCAACGGGCGAGGGCGCGAGCAGGCCATCCTTGTCGAGGCCCGCGACGATCTGCTGGGCCTCTTGAACGAGGGCATCGCTCTGCAGGCGGATCCGGTCGGCATCCGCCAAATTCCGGGCCGCGAAACTCCGCGTGTGGCATCGGGAACAGACCGTAAGCATGAATTCGCGTTCCTCGTCGTTCGGCGCGCCGGGCTCCCGGCGAGGACCGGAACTGATCCCTCTGCTGACGTTGTGCGAACTTGCCTGCATGTGGCAGGTGACGCAGGCGGGGGCTGAATCTTTGCCCGATTGTTTATACAGGACGCCGTGACGGGAGGTTTCCCACGCCTCCATCTGAGGGTGGTCCGGGCCCATGTGGCAGGTGCCGCAGGTCCCGGGGTCGCGTGCTACGGCGAGGTCGGTGCCGTGTTTCGTATGACAGACATCGCAACGGGCCTCCACGGAATGACAGGCTGAACAGCCCTGTCGCTGCATCTCCGGGGTCTGCGCGAGAAACCGCGCGCATTCCGTTCGTATGGTTGGGATCGATGATCCGGGATCATGACAGCGGATGCAGGTCTTTTGTTGCTCCGCGGTTTTCGGCTGGTTCCTGGTGCAGGCGCCGCCCGCTCTGCCTGCAATGCCGTGTTTGCTTTTGCGGTGGTCCGCCAACTCCGCCTGGTGGCATGCGCCGCATTTCGCAGCGTCAACGATCATGGTCCTGTTATGGCAGGCTTCCGGATCGTTTCCATGGCAGTCCGTGCAGCTTACCTGCTTTTGGAAATGCGCGCTCTTTTCCCAGTATTTGACGATGCCGGGGGTGTTTTTCTTATGGCACTCAAGGCAGGGATCGGCGGCGTCGGCCGTGACTGCCGCAACGTTCGCGGTAAAAAGCAGCAACGCGGACAGATAAAAATTCTTCATTTCACTTCCTCTGATTTCATCAGGATTGCGGCGCGTCTTTCATGATACTCTTGGGGCGAGATGACGCCTTCGGCCAACAGCTCCTTCAGTAATGACAACTTTCCGGACGTGTCTTTGTCGAGTGGCTTGTCAGGCAAGACATACGACGTTCGCAGATTTTGGAAAAGAAGCAGGTCTTCTCCCGTCGCTACCGCCAGTCGCGTACCGTCCGCGGACCACTGGGCCACGCTTCCGCCTGCATTCGTGAGCAACATTTCCTTGTTCTTTCCGTCGGAGTCGATGAGGCACCCACCGGCATAGATCCTGCTACCCCGGGGGTTCCACGACGGGTACCTGGCAGGGAGTGACCGGTCGATCACAACGCTCTTACCCATCCGGTCCCGGACTTCAAGCTGTCCGCCGCCGGTCACCACGACCCGTTTCCCATCAGGAGACCAGCTTGCCGAGATGAAGGCTTTTCTCGACTCTGGATTGGATAACTCCGAAACCTCGCTGGTGGCAAGATCCATGGCGTTCACTATCGTGTAGAACGGGAATACGGGCGGCTTGACGTGCTCCATGACCACGAGCGCGTCATCGAGAGGGCTCGGCCCGGCATGGGTCCATGCCGTCCAAAAAGCGATGTCCGGATTTTTTATTCCGTATGTCTTGCTGAAGGTATAAACTATTTTTGATTGGCCGGTCGTTCTGTCATGCAGGAGGGCGATATAATCGATCGTCGTTCCGTAAGAAAGACTTTTGACGTTCGCGGACAGGAAAATAAGTTTTTTCCCGTCAAACGTCGGGTACACGGCTTGAGTGTCGAGATCGAAAGCCTTCGTCGTGATCCGAAAATTCTTCATATCAACGGAAGACAGGACGCTCTTCCCATTCTGGTCGCGGGAAAGAGCATACAGCGTATTGTCTGAGGCCCATACCACGTAGTAAGGCCGGCCGATCGATAAGGACTTCTTTTCCCCGGAATCGGCATCATAAATAGTCAAAGTTTTTCCGATGAATGCCAGGCGCGTTCCCTCGGGCGACCATGCCATGCTGCCCGGCTTTGCCAAAACGTTGGATGCTATTCTGACCGGGTTGTATCGTAGAGCTGTTTCCGTCAGGGACGGCGCGTGCCGGGGCGCGCAGGCCGCGATTAGAAGGAGGAAAGTTGACAGGGACCAGACAGCGAAAGCTCTGACGCGCATCGGACAATAATTTATCATGCACTATTATACTAATTTTTGCGCCAAAAGGATATGATTCCCGTCATAGGACAGGGCCAATAGTTACTTTTGCGCTATAATCTTTACGGAGGTTACTCATGAATATGAAGAAAACGTTCCTCGGGAGCGCGGTCGTTCTCTATTTCGTCATTGCCTTTGAAGTGCTGATCATGATCAGCCCCTTTGCGGGGTTCTTTTACTCGGTGTTCAACCCCGTGCTTTTGAAACTGGCGGCAAGCCCATCAACGCGTTGGCTGAGCGCGTTCTTTCTGCCCCACATGGTCCTGCCGGAAGACCCACTGCTTTTAATCGTGCGCGTCGCCGGTTCGGTTCTCTTCGTCCTGGGCATGGCGACCTTTCTTGTGTGCGCCGCGCAGATCTATACGGCGAAGTTTACGAAGAAGGGCGCGGTGCTGGGCGGACTCTACTCTTTTATCCGCCATCCCCAATACCTGGCCCTCGGGATAGCGGGACTGGGACTTGCCATTCTCTGGCCCCGGTTTTTGACCGTCGTGCTCTGGCTTGCCATGGCGTTTGTCTATTACTTCCTCGCAAAGGATGAAGAGCGGCGGATGCTGAAGAGCCACGAGGAAACGTATCGGAAGTATATGAAAAAGACGGGCATGTTCCTGCCCCGGGGCATTGAGCAGGCAATCACGCCGTCATCCCTGGGCGGAAAGGCCGCGCTCGCTCTCGTTTTTGCAGTGCTGGTGATCGGCGCGGCGTTTTTTCTCCGGATGTACACCATTAAACATCTTACGCTCTGGACAAAGGCGCAGAATGTGACGGGCATCGCCATCCTTCCCGAGGACGGATTCAAGATGGACCACCGGATGGGAGACATCCTCAGCCTGAAGGACGCGAGCGAGAGGCTGGACAAGGACAAACACTACCTCGTCTATTTTCTACCCCCGGACTACATCATGCAGGGCATGATCGCCGATACGGGAGGGGACTGGCAACTCTTCAATCAGCACCATTCCTTATCCATGATCGCGGACTGGATTTTCAACCCCTTCGGTCATCTTCGCGGAGGGCCTCATGCCATGCATGGAGCGATGCAGAGGGAACACCAGAATAGCGCTGTGACGGGAGACGTTGTGGTCCGGAGGCTGATTTTCCTGTCGATCGAAGACGTTGATGTTCAATGCCCGGGTGATCTCTTCGCCATCAATGCCCTGCGGGTGCCTCGGTTCATGCTTGATGTGGACATCCACAATGCCACGCTGCTCGAGATCAAGGACCTTCCGCACGGGAGCGGGTGGGGGACGGTGCCTACGCCGACGTTTTAATTGCGGATTGTAATCAAAACACACGGTGCCGGGGCAAGGAGCTGTCACACGCCCCGGTTCAGCGCCCGGTATTTCGCTTTTTTTTCTTCATACATCAAGGCATCGGTGCGGGAAATGATCTGGTCCAGGGTCAGGAGGGTCTTCGGGTCATAGGTGTGCACGCCTGCGCTGATGGAAAGCTGATAATGCCGTTCCGGCTGCGCATTCCGCGCCTTGATGCTTTCCTGCAGCCGCCGTATGATGGCCGCTTCCTCATCTTT
>JBGPHF010000208.1:0-4312 GCA_041484215.1 Nitrospirota bacterium | reverse complement strand
CGCCCAAGGCGCCGCCGAGCTGACGGTTTTCACTGTAGCCCGTACTCGCGCTCACCTGCGGGAAATAGGGCGAAGCTGCCTGTGTTTCGCGACCCTGGCCAGCGCCGATACTCGCCCGGGCCGCCCGCATCGTGGGCTGGTTCTTGAGCGCCGTTTCGATGCATTCACGCAAGCTGAGCCTGAGCTCCTCCCCATGCGCCGCAGTCCCCGCCGCGAACAGAAAAAAGAGCGCGATCGGAAGCGCGAGGCGTTTCAAGAGACTATGAATGGGTTCCTTTCTTCTCCAAGGCATGAACGTTCCCTTTTTTTAAGGATAAAGAATAATCCGGACTCTCGGAAGGTTTTGACTGAACCGGCGTTTTTTCCCGCGCCGCGGCCTACGGCTGCCGGCTGTTTCCGGCCTGGACCGGAAGACTGCAAAGACCGGTCAGGTCGCATCGTTCGCACTCGATCTGGATCGTGCTGTGCAAGATCTTGAAACGGTCGGCGACCAGTTCATTGATGCGGTCGAGCACGTTCTTGGTCCCGCTGACCATCTGGTCGTCGAGCCGCACATGGGCGCTCATGGCGTAGACGCCGGACGTGATGGTCCAGACATGGATATGATAGGCCTCGCGCACGCCGGGGATCTTCTGGAGCTCCGCGGAAAGTGTTTCCAGGTTGATGTGGGCCGGCGCCGACTCGAGGAGGATGTTCACCGATTCCTTGACCAGCGCCCACGCGCCGTAGATGATGATCAATGAAATGAGGATGCTGAGGAGCGGGTCGATCAGGTACCAGCCGGTGGAGAGGATGACAATGCCTCCGACGACTACGCCGAGCGAGGAAAGCGCGTCCCCGAGAATATGCAGATAAGCCCCCCGGATGTTCAGGTTCTCATGACTGTGCTTGGTCAGCACCGCAGCGCCGATCACATTGGCGATAAGCCCGATTACGGCAACGACGAGCATGAGGCCCCCCGCCACCGGCTGGGGATGCCGGATGCGCAGATATGCTTCGAATACGATGTAGATCGAGATCAGAACAAGGATGATACCGTTGATCAGCGCCGCCAGTATTTCGAGGCGGAAGAACCCGAACGTTCTTCGCTCCGTAGCGGGCATGGAAGCGAACTTCATCGCAAAGAATGAAAGCAGGATAGCGAGGTTGTCGGTGAACATGTGCCCGGCGTCGGAAAGGAGCGCAAGACTGTTCGACAGCCATCCGCCGACGATTTCAACGACCATCATGAGAACGGTGATCGACAGCGCGATCAGCATACTCCGCTTCCCGCCCTTGTCCTGCGTTTTTCCGTTGTGATGATGATCGTGCCCGTGCTCGTGATGGTGTTCGTGCTCACGGAGGGAAAGTTTTTCAGTTCTGTTCGTGGCCATAAAGGATACGCTCCTACTGTCTTTCCCAAAACCGCAGCTTCGGCGCCGCTTTTATAACGCCGATCCGAGCGGCATATCCATAATAAGCCAGCAGTCCTTTTTTTTCTTCTTCGCCCAAGTCATAGCTGAACGAAGACCAGTAATCGACCAGGACCGCAGCGGGAATGCCGAACCCGTCCGCGTACCGGTCGGCGAGCTCCGGAAGACTCGACAAACCGTATGATTTTGATGATTTAAGTATAGCATAAAGGGCCGCAAGCTCCTTCTCGATGTCTTTCCGGTAATTCACCTGCCACAGCGCAAATACGAACGGCAGCCCGGTAAAATCGCTCCAGAGCGCTCCCAAGTCGTACAAATAAGGATGCGAGGAAGTCGGCTTGAGCCTGAGCGCGTGGTCTCCTATAAAGAGAGCTGCGTCCGCGCTGCTCAGGGGGGCCTCGCTCCCCTGTTCGAACGTCGTGTAGTACGGATAGGCCTGATGACGGATTTCGAGCAGGATGCGGAGCAGGACTACCGAGGTGGCCGAGGCTGTTGTCAAAGCCAATGTTTTTTTATCGAGCTCTTCGAAGGGCACGCGGCTCTGGACGATTATGCTCATCACTTTTTTTCTGGACGTGATGGACAGGTCAGGCAACAGCAGGTATTTGCCGGCATTCAGCGCGTATTCTATGGATGAAGAAGGTGAAACGTCGATCTCGCCCTCGAAAAGCATGCGGTTCAGCGCCGTGGGCACGCCTTCCACGAGCGTGAAGGGAAAGGCCGTTTCCCCGGTCACGATGCCGGCGTGAGGGGGTAGGCAGTTGGAATAGACGATATGACCGAGCTTAAGCATAATGCACTATTTAACCACGGATGCACACGGATTTTCACGGATAGAAACTGAGGAATGAATAATTAAGCAATAAATCCTACGTTCTCATATCTGCCTGCGCCCAGCGTTTACGAGTGGTAACGCGAGTGCAGGGTGTGTTCATCTGTGGTTATTTATTTAGTTGCCTTTCCCCTTTTTGAAAAAGTTCTCCAGATCGTCGACTATCGTGTACACGACGGGAATGACCACCAGCGTAAGCAACGTTGACGTTATCAGGCCGCCGATCACGGCGATGGCCATGGGCGCGCGCTGCTCGGCGCCCTCGCCGATCTTCAGGGCAGTGGGCAGCATGCCGAAGACCATTGCTGCCGTGGTCATCAGGATCGGCCGGAGCCGGACCGGGCCGGCCTTGAGGAGCGCCTCTTCCCGCGACATCCCCCGGTGCCGGAGCGTGATGGTGTAGTCCACGAGCAGAATCGCGTTCTTGGTCACGAGGCCCATCAGCATAATGACGCCGATCAGGCTGAAAATGCTGATCCGTTCTCCGGTGATCAACAGCAGCCCCATTGCTCCGATAAAACTCACGGGGAGTGAAAACATGATCGTGAAGGGGTGCACGAAGCTCTCGAACTGGGACGCCAGGATCATGTAGACCATGATAATGGCGATGACGAGTGCAAAAGCTATATTCTTGAACGCGTCGAGCATGGCATCGCTCATGCCGACGTGGCGGAAGGACATCTCCTGTGTCAGGTTCTTTTTTATGATTCCTTCAAGGTCATTCACGGCCTGGGCCATGGGCTTGGTCTTGTCGATGTTCGAAAAGATCGCAGCACCCCGCTGCCGGTTCATGTGCATGATCTCAGTAGGCCCGGTACCGATTTTCTGCGTGGTCACGTCCCGCATGCTCACGAGTTCGCCGGTGGAAGAACGCACCCAGAGCGAATCGATGTCACCCGGCCGGTCGCGGTCCGAGCCGATGAGCCGCGCCGTAATGTCGTAGCGTTCCCCTTCCTTCTGGTCCTTGTATTTGCCCACGATCTCTCCGCCGATCAGCGTATTCACCGCGCCGCCGATGGCCGTGGCGTTTACGCCGTAGTAGGCAGCCCGCTCCCGATCGATCCGGAGCTTCACCTCCGGTTTGCCGGTCTCGATGGTGGTATCCGCGTCCACGATCCCGGGGATCTTCGAAAACTGGTCCTTGATGAGCAGGGTCTTCTTGTTCAGTTCGTCCAGGTCCCTTCCCTGAATCATGACCTGTATCGGAACGGCCCGAAAACCGCCTCCGACCATGCCGATCTCTTCGACCGATGTTTTCAATGCCGGTTTTCCGGCAAGCAGGTCGCGTATTTGTTTCATGGAATCGAGCTGGATGAGATTCCGCTCCTTCCGTTCCTTCAGGTTTACGTAAATTCTGCTCTTGTTGACGTCCTGGGCAAAGTCCGATCCGGTCACGTAGAACGTGCTCTTCACTTCGCTCCGCTTCTGGAGTTGTTCGTCAACCGCTTTCATCATCGTGTCCGCACGGGGCAGCGAATAATCAATGGGAGTTTCGATCCTGACCATGTACCGGCCCTGGTCGGCCGCGGGCAGGAATTCCTTGTCCAGGACCACGAACAGCACGAGGCCCGCGACCATGCTGGCAAAAGCGAGCCCGATGACCGTCCAACGATGTTTGAGCGCCGTTGCGAGCAGCGGGCGATAAATGTCGTAGAGCTTCTCAAAGCCCTTTTCGAGGAACAGGTAGGCTTTCCCGTGCTTTTTCTGATAGCTCAGAAAGCGCGAAGACAGCATGGGTGTAAGCGTCAGGGACACGAAGAGCGAGATGAGCACCGCCACGGTGACGGTGATGCCGAACTCGAAGAAGAACTTGCCCACGATGCCTTTCATGAAAGCCACGGGTACGAACACGGCCACGATGGAGAACGTCGTCGCCATCACGGCGAGGCCGATCTCCGATGCGCCTTCCCGGGCCGCCTGCATGGGCGGCTCGCCCTCTTCCATCCTGCGGTAGATATTTTCGAGCACCACGATGGCGTCGTCGATCAGGATGCCGATGGAGAGCGACAGCCCGAGCATGGTCATCATGTTCAACGTAAATCCGAAGATCTGAATGAAGGCGAAGGTG
>JBGPHF010000207.1:0-4387 GCA_041484215.1 Nitrospirota bacterium | reverse complement strand
TGGCCCAGGCGCCTGCCTACCCAGTTAATTTTGACAGTAAGTAAATTTTTTTGTATAATAACGAAGATTCGGCAGTTACTTTAAACCTAATCTCTGGAGGTCATACATCATGAAACTAACACCGCTACATGATTGGGCAGTCATAGTGCCTTCCGAAGCGGAAATCAGGACTGCCGGTGGCTTGTACATTCCGGAGACGGCGAAGGAGAAGCCCGAAGAGGGCCTGGTTGAAGCCATTGGGCCGGGCGCTTATGAAGAGGAAAAGCGGGGGAAGAAAAAGGAAGAAAAAAAAGAGCGCAAGTTCATACCTACTCAAGTAAAACCGGGAGACCGTGTTCTTTATGAGCGTTATGCCGGCCAGACCTATACGATCGGAAACGAGGAGCGCATCCTTGTGCGCGAACGCGATATCCTCGGCCATATCGAGAGACCCCTCCGGATTCCGGCAGTGACAACGCCGCGAACGACAACCATGATCATGGCGCGGCCTGCTTCGCCGTTAGTGAAGGTGCAAACTCCGGGAAAAACCACAGCAGGACGGCCTGTAAAGAAGGCCGCAAAAAAAAGCACACGGAAGCCGGCTGCCAAGCCGTCCCCTACAAAGTCGTCAAAGAAAAAGGCGAGCAAAAAAACAGCAAAGAAAACCGTCAAAAAGACCGTGAAGAATATCGTGAAGAAAGCGGCTTCAAAATCAAAAAAGGCTGCAAAGGTCAAAAGCAAAAAGAGGTAATAAAAGAGTCAGGGGCGGAACGTGGAAGACGAAAGCATAGTTCGCGAGAAGAAGATTGTCGCCATCCTGGACCGGGAGGTCGAGGACGGCGAGAACCTTGCCGCCATGGCAAGGAAGACGATTGAATATCTTCTGCTCGAAAAAAAAGGTTACCAGTCGGGTGAGGTTCGGAAGAACCTTGTTTTTGAAGTGGTCCTCGATAAGGAGACGGTCTGTTCATTCGTGGATTTTCTCGTTACGCTCGAAGGGAAAAAGGCAATGACCGTCAAGTGCTCCTCGGGTTCTCTCTCGTCCCGTGAACGCCAAGCCGTGGCAGCCGCCCGGCTGCTCGACTCTCCGCCCGTGCCGATCGCGGTTGTCGCCGACCCGGTGAACGCCGAAGTGCTGGATACGATGACGGGCAAGGTGATCGGAGAAGGCTTCGGCGCCATTCCCGTGCGGGAGCAGCTCGTCAAGATGCTCGCTGAAAAAGAACTAAAGGCCTTGTCCCCCGAACGGATCGAGAAAGAAAAAAGGATACTTTTGGCGTTCGACTCGATCCGGTGCAGCGTCCCGCAAGGCGCGGACGGCGGAGTGCAGATCGGGCCTGAACCGGGAAAAGAAAATAAATGTCAATAATGTTTCTCGCAAAGAACGCGAAAAGAATCCAGTCAAAGCAGTACGCTATCCTGTCTTAAACATTTGCGGCTTATGCGCGAGGCTCATCTCTGTCTGTGCATTCGTAACGTCAGCACCATCCTCTCATGACCCAGATAACCGAAGAGACCTTCGAACAAATTCTCCAGTCCTTCATCCGCTCCGAGGAGATCGACCTCAGTTCCGTAACGTTCATTGACCCCTACGGCATGGTGGGCCTTCTCGAGATCGGCGAACTCTGCCTGCTCGAAGACGTGAGAAAAACCGTAATCCTTCCGCTTTCCGACGATGTCCTCAAGTATCTTGACCGGATGGACTTCTTTACTCACGCAAAACGTTATTTCGCATTTGAATACTCCTCATCCGATCCATCCGGGAAATATCAACGCAGCGCGGATTCCGACGTTCTCCTCGAAATTACGCCGATCGAAAAGTCGAACGATATCCACTTCATTGTCGGCAAAGTCCGGGAACGAGCCCAGGCGATTCTCGCAAACCACCTGCACTATGATGAACGTACTATCAACGGTTTCATCGTGGCCCTGTCCGAGGTTTGTCAGAACATCATCGAGCACAGCGAGAATAAAGGCTTCGTGGGCATCCAAAAGTACCGGTTCCCGAAACTGAACAAAAACGTGGTCAAGATCGCGGTCATGGACGTGGGCATCGGGTTCCGGAAGTCACTTGCAGCAAGGTTCAATCTGCGAAATGACTTCGAAGCCATCGACAAGGCCCTGCTCCACGGAGCATCGCGCCATGAAGACGAGGGCAGGGGACATGGGCTTGCCGGAGTCCGCAAGTTCGTTACCGAGTGGCAGGGCAAGCTTTCTATCCGGTCCGGGACGGCCAAACTCTCCATCCTCCCGCCATGGGCCAGGGGCCGGGACCAGGAAAGAAACCTCATATCTTTCCCCGGCAGCCAGATCAATATCATGCTGCCGGAAGTATAATCATTTTAATTTTCAATGCCTTTCTGTCGTTCATGCGAACGCGGGAATAAATCTTCATTTTTCCCGAAATTCCCGCTTGACAAATCTTCTCAAATATGGTTCAATTGAATCAATTGAACTGTGGGTATTGTATGGCCATGTACGACCTCTATAAATTATTAAAAGAAGAACTCGGCAACGGCTCGAAAGACCTGGTGACGCGGCCCTCGGGCCAGGCGGTCCGCGAGCGGATCGAACAGAACCTCGAAAAGGAACCCGACGGCGCGGTGATAGGCCTCAACTTTTCGAAGATCGGCGTGATCGACTACTCCTGCGCCGATGAGATCATCGCGAAGCTGGTTTCCCGGCTTATTTCCGGCGAATACGGCGATAAGTATATTCTGCTTGCCGGCCTGAACGAGAACCAGAAGGAGAACATCGAGGTGGCCCTCGAACGCAAAGACCTTGCTATCGCGGCCGAGATGCATGACGGGGGAAAGGTCGTCCTGGGGAGCCTGAATAATTACCTGAAAGACACGCTGGATTTTATCGCAAAAAAGAAAAAAGCCACAGCCAAGGACCTTGCTGACGCGAAAAAGATCGAAGCGAACACGAGCGGCACGAGATTATTGAACCTTCACAAGAAACGGCTCGTCAGGCGGTTGGAAGAGTCAAGACCCGACGGAAAAGTGTGGGTCTACGAATCATTATGATGCAGTGCCGGGCTTTTTCGTTGACTGGCCGAGCAGCACAATGATACAATCGTTTAAATTTATGAAGTTACGATCACTAAAAAGGGCTGTTGTATTAGTCATCGCACAGGGCGCCTATGCAGGCAAGTCTCCCTTTGCGCCGGGAACGGCGGGCACCGCGGTCGGCGTTCTCCTGTACCTTCTCCTCAGGGGTCTGCCGCTTGCCTGGTATCTCGTTGTGTGCGTTTTCGTGACCGGTATCGGGGTTTGGGCGGCGGGCGAGGCCGAGAAACTGCTCGGGAAAAAGGACGCCCCTTCCATCGTCATTGATGAGATCGCCGGGTATCTCATTTCCATGATCATGGCGCCGTCCGGGTGGGGATATGTGATTGCGGCGTTTTTTTTATTCAGGATATTCGATATCGTCAAACCCTTTCCTCTGCACCGGATACAGGATTTGCACGGCGGCCTGGGTGTGATGCTCGATGATGTTGGGGCGGGAATTTATACGAGTATAACGCTGCAACTCACGGCGGCGCTGTTTAGACATTAACCGCAGAGGATGCGTTCCCGCTCTCTCTGTGATCTCTGTGGTGAAAAAGGAATTTGCTTATGCGCGCTGAAATCATAGCCACGGGCACTGAACTCCTATCGGGCGGACAACTCGATACGAACTCCCAGTTCCTCTCCGAAGAACTCATGCCGCTGGGCATCGAGACGGTTTTCAAAACCGTCGTGGGCGACAACGAAAAGGACATGGAAGAGACTTTTCGCCGGGCCATGGAGCGGGTCGGCGTGTTGATCATTACCGGCGGGATCGGTCCCACGGAGGATGACATCACGCGCAAAGTGGTCGCGAAACTCTTCAAGAAACGCCTGGTGTTGCATGACGATGCCTTGAAAGCCATTCATGCGCGGTTGGCGGGCCGGGGAATGGACGTCATTGTCGCGAACGAGCGGCAGGCGTTGATTCCCTCGGGGGCGCGGCTCCTTCGGAACCCCGTGGGCATAGCGCCAGGATTTTATATCAATGAAGAAGAGATGTTCCTCGCCGTGCTCCCCGGAGTTCCCCGGGAAATGCGGGCCATGTTCATCGAGGAGCTGCGGCCGGTCCTTGGGGAGCGGTTCAAAGGGAAGCTTTTCATCAGGCGGCGGGTGCTCCATACGTGCGGTATTTCCGAGTCCGCCGTGAACCAGGCCATCGAGGACGTGCTGAAGAGTGAAGAGCCGGTGTTGGGACTTACGGCCAAAGAGACCGGCGTCGATATCCGGATCGTTTCGCACCAGAGTTCGGCGGAGCGGGCCCAGGCGCTTGTGGACAGGACCGAAGTCTTTATCCGGGAAAAGCTCGGCGATGCTGTGTACAGCGTTGACGGCCAGGCCATGGAAGAGGTTGTGGG
>JBGPHF010000206.1:0-4402 GCA_041484215.1 Nitrospirota bacterium | reverse complement strand
GTAAGAACGAACAGAAGAAAGAACATGATCGCAACAGGGTTTGTCTGTCCAATGATTGTCTGGTGCATGTTATCCTCCTACCTTTTCTCTGACTCTTTTGACCATATCATCATACTTCGTGTTCGCCCACCAGATGTAAATGCCGGTGAATACCCAGGAGAGCAGGATGGTCCCGACGGCGATGGGGATCCCGATCGTAGCCGCGCCGCCTTCGCTCATTTTCTGAGCGAGGAACGGCTTGTTGTACGCGATCAGGCCGATGAACCCGAAATACAGCACCAGTTCCAGGATCGTCAGAACGATCGATATGGTGTCCTTCTGACCGGACAGCTTGAGAAAATCCGGGTCGTTCAAAATGTCTTCTTTTTTTAGCTTACTCATAATCCCTCCTCCTTTAAGTTTTTTCATAGAGTCTTAAAAATTACTGAAATCCCCAGTAAGTCCGAACTGATCACCCCCTTTGAATGGAATTCCCAGTTTTATCAAATCACCAATGTCTTTTGCTCCTGCCTCGGAAAGCAGCGGAATAAACCGCTGAAACAGCTGTGCCGTGGTAAAAGCGTCCTTCATGGCATTATGCGCCCCGTTCACCTCGATGCCGAAGCACTTTACGATGTCAGAGAGCCGGTAGCCCGCGAGCGGATTCGCAAAGCAATCGCGACCCTTTTGTCTTTTCCGGAGCCACTCGTACACGCTGAAGGTGTCGATCACGCGGTTCGGAAGTTCCGAGCCCTTTAGCCGTTTCATCTCCCGGTTGAGGAACGAGAGATCAATGGAGATGAAATGGCCGATCAGGACATCGTTGCCGCAAAACTCAAGAAATTCCGCGAGCACCGAATCGATTCCCGGGGAAGCTGCCACCTCCGACGGCGTGATCTCGTGGATAACGACGCTTGCGGCCGTCAGCTCCGTCCTCGGGCTCACGAGACGGTAGAACGTATCGCCCAGGTCGATCCTGCCGCCGGTCATGCGTATCGCGCCGATGGACACGATCGAGTCCTTGCGCTCGTCGAGCCCGGTCAGTTCCGTGTCCAGCACGACATAGCGGACGTCGGCGATCGGCATGCGTTCATCGATGCCGGACTTCTTTTTTCTTTCAAACAGGCTCAACATACCTCAGACCATCTCAATGCAGATGTCAGAGGACAGACGTTCAGACGACAGACTAAGGACCATAAGGTCTTTTTGTCTCCCCTCTGTTTTCTGTCCTCTGTCTTCTGCTTCATCACCATATCAACGATTTGTACCGTTCGATGATCATATCCTGGATCTTGGAGATGAGTTGGAACGCCTCTTTAATAGACCTTTTTTCGAGATTGCTCAACTTATTCGGATTGATAAAATTATCGGGAGCATGTCCGGAGCTGATCTGCGAGTATTGGTGATGGATGCGCAGAAGCATGATGAACTCGAAGGCCTGCTCCAGGTCGTCCGCGTATTCCTCGACAATAGTGTGAACGCCCCTGAGCGTCTCGATCCTCTCCAGGGTCGAGGTTTCCCTGATCCCCTTTTCGAGCGCGAAGAGCCGCGCGATGTCCACAAGCGGCGCGAACCCCTTCACCTTGAGGTTCAATTCGTCCTTATGTTCTCCGCTTTTTTCCACGACGAAAGACTTGAAAAATCCGATGGGCGGCGTGTTCTTGATCGCCAGGTTCGCGAGGTAGCCAAGAAATACTTTTTGGTCCTTCAGCTGCGCATTCAGGTAATCCCGCAGCTGTTCCGCGAGGGCCGGCTCGCCGGCCATAAAACGGAAATCGAAGAACGCAACCGAGTTCATTACCGCGTCTGGCGTGGGCGTGGAAATCCAGGTGGAAAAATATTTTTTCCAGGCTTTAAGCGGCTGGCGCCACTGAGGATTGCTCGCCATGTAGTCGGCGGGACAGAGCGGGAACCCGCACTGCGTGAGGCCGTCGCGCACGAATTCGGCAAAGGCCTCGAAATACTTCCGCGCGGCCTCGGCCGCGGCCTCGGTCTCCGGATCCGCGTAGATCAGGGCGTTATCCTGGTCGGTCTTGAAGGTCTGCTCCTTGCGCCCCTCGCTTCCCAGCGCGATCCAGCAGTACGCCACGGGGGGCTTTCCGATTTTCCGCTCCGCGAACTCGACGACCTTGCGGACGAGGCGATCGTTTATCTCGGTGATCACCTTGGTGATGTTGCTTGCTTTGGCGCCCTCCTTCATCAGGAGCCCGACGATGTTGTTGATCTTCCTGGAGACCGGCACGATCCCTTCGATCGTTTGCTGGCTCTCGATGTCCTTGGTGAGCGAGAGCGGAGACGTGCCCTGGAGCATCATGAGGTCGTGGTTGGTGATTACGCCCGAAAGCTTTCCATCCTTGATCACGAGGATGTGGTGGATGTTGTACTTAAGCATCTTGAGCACGGCTTCAAAGCAGTGGTCGCGGGCGTCGACCCGGATAAGCGTCGTGCTCATGATGTTCTTGATCGGCTCCAGCACGTTCCGGCTCCGGGCAACGACCTTTTCCCGGAGGTCTCGGTCGGTCACGATGCCGGACGGCACGTTGTTCCCGTTCATGATAACGAGCGAACTGATGCGGTTCTCGGACATGATGGCGGCCGCCTCGCGGATGGGCGTATCTTCCGGGGCCGAAACCACATCCTTGATCGCCATGTCTCCCACCCGCGTCGTGAAGAGCAGCCGGTCGCTCCCGCCGTAGAATATGCATTTGTCCTGCATCTCGCGGTAGGTCCGGTCTATGTATTTAGTGATGCGGGACTTGAGAAAGTACTCGGTGAACGAAAGGTGAGAATCGAGGAGCTTCAAGAGCATTTCCTGCCCGAGGAGATAGCAGATCGTGTCTTCCACGGCCGTGATGTTCGACCGGACGCGGTCCTTGCCCACCAGGGACAGAAACCCGAAGGTGTCTCCTTCGCCGCGGTAGTCGATCACCACCTCGGCGCCGTCCTCGGAGACCATCGAGACCTTGACACCGCCCTTCTTGATGATCCGCAGCGCGTCGCTGGGCGGGCCGTCCTGCCGCAGGACCACCCTGTCCTTGGGGTAGAACTCCAGGGACAGGTTCCGGGCAACCGCCTGCACATCGGCGTCGTCGAGAAACTGAAAGGGCGGCACCCTCTTCAGGAAGGCAACCACGTCCTCCAGAATCATGCTGTTTCCGACATTCGGTTTCAAAGGGGAGCTCATACTTCTTAGATTGATAGCAAATTGAATACCATTTTCCCCCTGGAGACAGGAACAGAATCGGGAGATTGCGGGGAGGAACGGCGGGTTGATGAACAGAACGACCGAGGCACACGGGAATCACTGCTGGGACAGGCCCTGGTCATTTAGTAATTCACGGGTAATTCAATGAGTTCACTTGTACAACAGCCTGTAACCAGGGCGGTATACGGGGTTAAACGGGTGCGTGGTGGTTTCTCCGAGTTTACGTTTTATCTAATTGTAATTTATACAAGTACGGCAATTTAATTTATCATTTGCTCGCGCGATCCTGAGGTCAGCATTGTCAACCTCTATCGATGTAACAAAAAGTAATTTTCGCATCTTTATGGGGGATACCAAAGGTAACCAGCAAAAGGGACGCGCTCCTTTACAACAAAATGCGAAAAAGCTACTGGAACTTCGTGAGACGGGAGTTGCCGGGAATATATCGCCTCTCGGCGGAGCGATGGGATGGCAGGCTGATTCGGTGAGCTATAACGCCCCGGCAATGGCCGCGGCTTTGCGGAGGTTGTCGTAAGCCTTGTCCGATACGGGGGAGAACCCGGTAAGCCGGGCCGCCCCGAGGAGTTCCTCGGACCGGCGGGCGTTCGGCTTCAGTTTCAATAAGGCGGCCCGTATCTTCGCCGCGGTTTCTTTCTTCAGTTTCGGCTCGGCAAAAACGGGCCAGTTCGGGAAATAATCGGTGTAGCCGACAATTCTGAGTTGCGCAAGGTCCACGCGGTCCTTCATTTTTTCCAAGTCGTCCTCGCGGATTCCGCCCGCGTCGGCGGACTTGTTGAACACCGCCATGGTGACATTATCGTGCTTTTTTGCAAACGGCAGGAGGATGAAGTCTTTCTTGACGTCAAACCCCGCCTTGCTCAGCATAAGCACCTGGAAGATGTATCCCGCTGCTGAATCCTGGTCCACAAAGATGAGTTTCTTGCCTTTCAGATCCTTCAGCCTCTTGACGCCGCCGTCTTTTCTCGCGATGATGATCCCGCGGAATCGCGCGCCGTTTTTGTATTCGGAAGACAACGCGAGCGGCTCCAGATTGACTTCTTTTTTCAGCTGGATATAGATAAGCGGGTTCGCGAAGGCGATGTCCACCTGCCCCTCCCTCACCTGGTCCTTGAACGCCGTAAAGTCTCTCGGGATCACGAGCGTAACTTTTTCTCCGATTTCCGCGGTGAGGTACTCCGCGAGGGGATAAAACATTTG
>JBGPHF010000205.1:0-4407 GCA_041484215.1 Nitrospirota bacterium | reverse complement strand
CCCATATCGGTGATGACTTCGAGCGAACAGTTGTTCCGGTCGAGGACCAGGCGAAAATCATTGAACATCCGCTCGAAGGACTCGCGAGTGCGGGGCCGCCGTTTCATGACCCGGAACCATGACTGTATATGCGCGGCGAGTTTATGCATGGCCCTCAAGCCGGTTTTTAAGAGCGGTTCCGATGCAGTGAACGGGATCACCGTTTGCCTTTTTCCAACTCCGCAATTCTCTTTTTAATCCGCTTCAATTCGTTTTCTATCCGATTCTTATATTCAGGCAATACTTCTTCAGGCTCTGCAATCCGGTTTTGTTTGCCGGGTTCACCGCCGTCGGTGAAGATTCTTACGAGTTTCTGCTGGTATTTGTCGAGACCTGCTTTGTTCAATGAATAAAAAATTTGATTTCCGTCCTGTTCATCCGCCACCAGATCAGCCTGCTTCAAAATACGGAGATGCTGGGAAACGGCGGATTGCGTGACCCCCAGGGCATCGGCCATCGCATTCACCGTCAAGGGGGTTGCCTTGAGCAGTTCGATGATTTTTATTCTAGTTTCTACCGAGAAAACTTTGAACGCTTCAGCTTCGATTTTCATTGGCATCTCTTAGCGAAATAGGAGGCTGATTACTATAGTCCGAAATGGCATAAAGTCAACTTTTTTTCGCCAGTGCTCTTTTGATGGAGGCCTTCAACTCCTTGATCTTCACCGGTTTCGGGAAAAAATCGTGGACGTCTCCCCGCAGCGCCTCGATCGCCGCATCGAGGTTCGCGAACGCCGTGATCATAATCACGTGGGTCGCGGGATAGCGGTCCTTGACGGCCTTGAGTACTTCCATCCCGTCTATGCCCTTCATCTTGTAATCGGTCACCACGATGTCGAACCGCTCTTCTTCCAGGCGCTTGAGCGCGGGTTCGGCATTCAGGAACGTCTCGACGTGGTAGCCGTCCTGCTCGAGCGACAGCTTTGCCATGTCGCCCACGATCTTTTCATCATCGATCACCATGATCTTGCTGCTCGGCATAAAAGTTCTCCTTTGTTCTAAGGTATCTCAATAGCATCGACAGTCCGTAAAAAAAAATTAATCGTGTCTCGGGAGCTCGATCGTAAACGTCGTACCCACGCCGACCTTGCTCTCTACCCGGATCTCGCCGCCGTGGTTCCTGACGATCCCATAGCTCACGGAGAGCCCCAGCCCGGTGCCGCTGTCGCCTTTCGTGCTGAAAAAAGGATCGAAGATGTGCGGGAGGTGCTCCGGCGGGATGCCTTTGCCCGTGTCCGCCACGCCGACTTCGACCGTCCCGTTGCTCTTGCCCGGCCGCGACGAGATGACCAGCCTTCCTCCGGACGACATCGCCTGTACGGCGTTCGTCACGAGGTTCACCAGAACTTGCTGCATCTGAGGCTCATCGACGAAGACAGCCGGAAGGTTTGCGCCGTATTGTACCGAAACTTCCACATTCGAGACATCGAGCATGTTCTGGACGAGCGTCAGCGTTTTCCGGATGATCTCATTGATGTCCGACATCTTCGGATTCGAGTCCTTGGGCTTTGAAAAATCCAGGAGGTTCTTGACGATCCGACGAATCCGCTCGGTCTCGCCGTCCACTTTGTTCATCAGTTCGATCCGGTCCTTCTCGGAGAGCGCCGCATAGACTTCCGCATACGTCTGCGCGATCATCGAGATATTGTTGAGCGGATTCGTCAGTTCGTGTGCAACGCCCGCGGTAAGGATCCCGAGGGAGGCAAGCTTCTTCGCCTGGATCAGCTCCTCCTCGCGATGCCCCAGTTCCTCAGACATGGAATTGATCGCGCCGATCACCGCGCCGAACTCGTCGTTGGGCAACCGTCCGGCGATCCTGTTGAAGTTGCCTTCAGAGATGGATTTCGTCAGTTTCCTGATCTCGCTGAACGACGTGAGGATCTTCCGGGAGATAACATGACCCAGGAAAAGGGCGGCGAACAGGATCGCCCAGAATGAAACAACGAGTATTCGCTTCGAGTTCTGGATGATATCGTTCACGCGAGTACGCTCAAGGCGCGTGATCGAATCTGAAAATTCCTTCAGCTTCTTCCCTTCGTCGCGCAGTCTGCCCTCCCAGGTCGCGTCCTGAACGCCCGCTTCCGAGACGACGTTCGCGTAGGACCGGAGATGCACCTCGAGGTTCGCGAGATCGGCTTGACCTATGGCGCGTATGATATCGCCGCGCACGCCGTCGATCGTCGCGCTGGTCGTTTTTACTTTTTCCGCGATTTCGGCAAGGGCCTTCGGATCATGGTAGAGAAAATAGTTTTTTTCGGAAAGTCGCATCGTGAGGAAAGAGGCATTGAGGTCGTCGGCAATCTCGACGAACCTGAGCTTCGTGAGTACGAGGTTCATGTTCTCGAACGAGAAGAACCCGATCAGGACGATGAAGACCCCATACATGACATTGCTCAACAGCAGTTTTTGTTTTATTTTCATTCTTCTGCTCTATGCCGCTGAGCATCTCGGCGCCTCTGCCTGTTCCTTCCGCACCGGCAAATACCAGAGAAGTCCGTCTATCGCCATCATCATCCCGGCAGCGATGACGAGCCCGTCCAGAATCGTCAGCATGCTCATCCCGAAGAGTTTCATCAGGCCGAAGCCGAGGCTTCCGAAGGCCACCCCGGTCCGTATGAACGCAAGACCGGTCCGCGCACGCGCGTAGATGGTCCGGTACGTCGCCGCGATCGTCCGCTGGGCGGCAAGCACGTTTCGTTCCCGCGCGAGATGGGTCCGCTCCCGGCTGGCAGGCGACGGGAAGAGGATCGTGCTGTATCCCCCGATGCAGTCCTCCAGACGGGCGAGCATCGTCCCCCGGGTCGCCGGGCGGAAGGTACAGGCATCGAGATCATGGTAGTTCTCGAGAAACCGCGTTGTCGCCGCGGTCTCTTCCACGAGCGTATGGTGCCCCGGCGTCTTCATCCTCGTTCTGCGCACCTCTCGATACCCTTTCAAACCGAAGAGGGCCAGGAGAAGGCCGGCCGCCGTCATCGCCCCGTACAACCAGGAGTGAAGGACCGAACCCGCACCGGTCCGAAGCAGCACATCGGAGAGAACCACGAGCCCGAGGCCCCATCGCAGCAGGGCGAGTTCTGTCCGGCCCTTTGCCAGATCGTTCCGATAGCAGGCAAGGCGCGTCCTCCAATGGGCCATGGTGTTCCGCCAATAGGCAAGCTCCGTTCGCTCCGTCCCGATCAATACACCCGGTTTCGCATGGAGAAAATTCTGAACGCACCACTGGATGTCCTCTTCAAGCGCCACCCAGAACTCGTATCGCGCGGCCTTGATCGCCGATTTCACCTCTTCGAGCAGCCGCGGGTCCTGGGGATCTCGCGCCGCTACTACGACCAGATCTCCGTCATGAATGATCGGGAACCAGTGGTTCAAGGATAAACGCTCTTCATCGAGCCCTTCCAGGAGCTCGCGGGGAATCGGCATCCGTTCATCATATTCCACGAAAGGGCAGTTGTAATATTCGGAAAGCGCCGACAGCAGCGTATGCTTGGGTATCCGGTAATCGTCCAGCAGTACCCGCTCCAGCTCGATGCCGCGCGCATGGGCCGACCGAAGCGCAGATTGCAGCTCCTGTTCGGTCAGAATTCCCCATTCAAGCAGAATGAGGAACTGCTCGCCTGCCTCCTGCTTATGAACCGTACTAGACGTCATCATCGCTGAAGACCGCCTTTCTCCATGCGCGCGCCGGTGTCCCGTAATCGGGAACCGCTATCTCCAGCTCACCGAAGCAATACGGGAACGTCTTCCGCGTCCTTTCCGCTGCATTATACCACGAAAATCCGTCGGCAATAAACAGAAGTCCGGCAGCGATCATCGCTGTTTCGAGAACGGTCCAGGAGACGCTGCCCGCTCCGAAATAGACCAGCAACCCGAGACCGATTCCGGTTATGCTCATCCCTGTCCTGATTAACGACAGACCCGTCCTCGATCGTGCCATGACCGTCCGGACCCGTGCCATTACGTTGCGCCTGTCCGCCAGGAGCGTCCGCTCCAGCGCGAGACCGGTCGTGGCCCATATTCCCGGCGAGGCATATCCCTTAACCGGCGGGAGCGGCGCCCTCATCGCCGCGAACGTTCTGCTGTGAAGCAGGTCCGGAAAGACCTCCTCCCAGATGCTCCGTCGGGTTTCAGCTGCGCTGACGGCATGTGCTCCTTCCCTGCCGGCCTTTCGGCCAGGCAGATACCAGTAAAACCCTTCGGCGACCATGGCCGCTCCCATCATGATGATCAGGGCATCGAGAGCGGACCAGGGGCCGGAACGGAACTGCCGGAGCAGGGCGATCCCGAGTCCGATGAAAGCCGCTCCCGTGCGGGTGAACGACAGCCCTGTACGCGCTCGTGCCATCAGCGTTCGATAGCTGGCGAGCACGGT
>JBGPHF010000204.1:0-4410 GCA_041484215.1 Nitrospirota bacterium | reverse complement strand
TGACGGTCCTGACGAGCATGGATGAAAAAACACTTCGTAAAGAGCTCAAGATCATGCGCTCGCTCCAGCGGGAAGTAGGCCACCTGGCACGCCTGGCCCAACGCGCGGGTATGCGCGGCGTGGTTGCCTCACCGCAGGAGATTAAAATGCTCCGGAGGGCCGTTCGCGGAGAATTTGTTATCCTCACCCCCGGCGTGCGTCCGGCATGGGCGGGCAAGGACGATCAAAAAAGGACCATGACACCCGCCGAGGCCGTCGCGGCCGGAGCGGACTATATTGTGATCGGCAGGCCGGTGCTCAAAGCCTCTGACCGGAAGGAAGCAGTAAAAAAAATCGTAGAGGAAATTGAACTCGGGGGGCAGCGGCAGAGTAAGAACCGAGAAGTAAAAAGTAAGAAGTAAATTTTCTAAAATTCGGGGCGAGGTAAGTTCATGACATCGGATGAAGTTTTAGACATCTATAAAAAAACCGGAGCGCTCTTGACCGGCCATTTCCTGCTTTCCTCGGGCCTCCACAGCGAGCAGTATCTGCAGTCCGCCCTCGTTCTGCAGCAGCCGGACATCGCCAGCAAACTCTGCGCCGCGCTGGCGGAACACTTCAAAAAATCCAACATCGAAGCGGTCATCGCCCCTGCTCTGGGCGGGGTGTTCGTGTCGCACGAGACAGCGCGGGCCCTCGGCGTGCGCGCCCTCTTTGCCGAACGTGTGAGCGGAGAGCTCACGCTCCGGCGCGGCTTTACGATCAAACCGGGCGAGCGCGTACTTGTGGTCGAGGACGTGATCACGACCGGGAAGTCTACGCGGGAGACGATCGAAGTCGTGAAAAAGACGGGCGGCAAGGTCATCGCCGCGGCCTCGCTGGTGGACCGTTCCGGAGGCACGGCCGAGCTCGGCGTTCCCTATAAGTCGCTCGTGACGCTCACGGTCCCCGCGTATGCGCCTGATGCCTGCCCGATGTGCAAGACCGGTAGCGTGCCGGTCAAGCCGGGAAGCCGGGGATTGAAGTAACAGAAAAACCTGCGCTTCAACGGCTGTTCCCACGCACCCGGCCCCGTCGCCGACGTCTTGACAATTCCACTCAGATTGCCTATCTTTATCATAGACATCCGTTCTAGCGCGTTTCGTGCCGCTTTTGCCGGAGTCGGGGAGCTGCCGTGCTTGAATAAAGTGAACGGGAAACATAGTAAAGCGCTTTTTGTGGCGGCCCTCATTCAACTGGCTGCATTGCCGATATACTTTTCCGCGCCTGGCAACGACTTCCCCCTTTGCACAATAACGCCTGTCTGGGCTGGGCCAGAGCTTCCCGCGTCATCAGAGGCGCCGCTGTCTCAACAACCTGCATCCCAAAGTACGGGAACGCCGTTGTCCGCTCCGACCCAGACGCAAGAGACGGCCCCGTCTTCAGAGCTTCCGCAACTCCCTGTCTCAGCCCCGACACAGACGCACGCACCGTCCGTCTCGGCGCCTCAGTCCTCGATCACGTCAACGCCGACGACAACGGGGCAGGCCGCTGCACCCGCGCCGGGACCCGCTCCCGCGGGAGGTCATGAACAAGGAACTACGATTATCGACCTTCTGCACGGCGGTATTTCCCACGGAATTTTTTCGACCGCCACCTGGATTGATTCATTCTTCGGCGACAAACGCTACGCGAGCGAATTGAACGAGTCCTACGTCCGTTTTCGTTATAACGTTTTTTTAGAGGAAGGCTCCAAGCCCTTCCTCAAGCCGGACATGCAGGTCAGGATCGCCCTTCCCCAATTACGCGAGAAGACGCACCTTATAATCTCCGGCGTTCCGAAGGAAGAGACTGTGTTCTCGGCGACCCAGGCACATGCTCCGACCGATCAAACGGTAAGTCCGAGCGAACGAAACGTCACCACGACCGTGGAATACGTGCAACGTCAAACCCCCGAGACAAGCTTTATCCTGCGAACCGGCGTAAAATTCAGCACTCATGGGGCGGACCTTACCTTGGGGCCGCGTTACCGGGTGTCCTACAATTTCGCGAGCGGGTGGACTGCCAGAATCGTGGAAGACGTCTCCTGGAACAGCCGCACGGGGTGGTCGTCCGAGAGTACGCTCGACCTTGAGCGCCAGCTTCCGCGCGGCTTCTTCTTTCGTTCGAGCGCCGACCTGCACCACGACGAGCATGAGCGAGGATATCTCTACGCCTACAGCTTCGTCCTTACGCAGCCGCTGGGCCCCAGAACCGCCCTGGAATATTCATGGGTCAATGTTTTTCAGACCAGGCCGGTGAACGAGCTTATGGATATTGCTTTGCGGGTCAACTACCGGAAGCGAATCTGGCGCGATTGGCTCTATTTCTCCCTCATGCCGCAACTTCACTTTCCACGAACCAAGGAGTTCAAGACAACGCCCGGCATTTTATTCAGTCTTGACCTGGTTTTCGGACACTACCTTTGATACTATGAGAACGGATATCTGCATATTTGTGCCCGGTCATACTGAGATGTCGCCGCAAAAAGGAGAATGGGGGGCCCTGCGGATGCAGGTTTATGCTATAGTTGAAAAAATAAACCTGATGACACAGGAGCTGAGCGATGCAAAAAGTGACAATATTTATCTTTACCCTGACATTGTTTTTCCCCATCATTCCCGCCTCGTATGCTTACGAAACGATTCCGTTCAGGAATGGTGGAAGCATCGAGGGCATTGTGGAGTTTGTCGGGACGGCCCCCGCGGACCCGATGCTCACGCTCACTTCCGAGACGAAGTACTGCGGCGATACTCTTCCCGCCAAAAAATATCTGATCAAGGACCGGCAGATTGAAAATGTAATTGTTTCTATAACCGGGATCAAGGTAGGAAAGCCGTTTCACGGCGGAGCGGTCACGGTGACGAGTCAAAACTGCGAATTTATCCCGCATGTAGCTATCGGGTTCAAGGGGAACAAAATTACTATGAAGACCGAGGACTCGGTATTTCACACCTTTGATGTTCATATTTCCACAGGCGGAAAAGAGCTCTATCACGTTGCTCTTCCTGAAAAAGGTTCATCGGTCACAAAATCCCTCACGAAGGCGGGCCTCCTGGAACTGAGTTGTTATGTCCATCCATGGCAGCATGCATACGTTTACGTTTTTGACCATCCCTATGCAGCTGTTACCGACGAAAAAGGCAGATTCACCATCAGCAACATCCCCCCGGGCACTTATGCAATCGAAGCCTGGCACGAGGCTTTGGGCATAAAAAAAATCTCGAACATAAAAATCGAAAGCGGAAAAACCAACTCGATAAAGCTGGAGTATTCCGAAAAATAAGTCTTATATTAAAAGGAGGAATCGAGATGCGTAAGGGGATTATTTTTTTGGGTGTCTTGGGGTTCGCGTTTTCCCTCTTGACGGCAGCCTTTGCCTACGAAACGATCGACGTTAAAAACGGCGGCAGCATCGAAGGCATAGCGGAGTTCGCGGGGGCTGCGGTCCCGAAGGACCCGATACTCAAATTAAGTTCGGAGACGAAATACTGCGGCACGAGCCTTGCCGCGGGAAAATATTTGATCAAGGACCGGAAGATCGAAAATGTGGTCGTATACCTCGTGGATGTCAAATCCGGGAAAGCCATTCCAACCGCGCCCATCACCCTGACCAACCTGAAATGCGGGTTCGCGCCGCATGTTTCCGTGGGGTTCAAGGGAGGCAAGCTCATCCAGAAGAACGACGACCCCATCTTTCACAATATCCACACGTACATCAATGGAAAATCGGCATTCAATATCGGCCTTCCCGAAAAAGGGTCCTCGGTCACAAAACCGCTGCTCCGCGACGGCCTGATGGAAGTGACCTGCGACAGCCACCCCTGGATGCACGGTTTCGTCCAGATCCTTGACCACCCCTATGGCGTCGTCACCAATGCAAAAGGCGAGTTCGCGATCAAGGACATCCCCGCGGGCACTTATACGGTTGAAGCCTGGCACGAGGCGCTGGGTAAAGTAAAGGAAACAAGCGTCAAGGTTGAAAGCGGGAAGACCACGAAGATCAAGTTCGAATACAAAAAATAAAGGCGTATCATTCTAACAACACGAGGAGGAAAACATGAATAAGCGAATGTTACTGAGGGCCTTGGTGTCTTGTCTTATGGTCATGCTGATGCCGTCTTTGTCTCAGGCTGTTCCGTCCTATGCCCGGCAGGTGAAGAAACCCTGCACGGCCTGTCACACCATCTGGCCCAACCTGAATCAGGCGGGGAGGCAGTTCAAGGTCAAGGCGTATACGGACGTGAGCGAAGAGTGGGAAATGGTCACCAAGGACAATCTGAATCTGGCCACCACATTCCCGTTTTCCGCAAGGGTCATCTACTTTCCCTTGGTAAGGCAGGATAATCCCGGCACCGGACAAGGTTCTACGGAGATCGACGCGATCCAACTGTTCGTCGCAAGCAGGGTGTA
>JBGPHF010000203.1:0-4411 GCA_041484215.1 Nitrospirota bacterium | reverse complement strand
CATCGCCGCGTTCCTCGGGTGGGTGGTCCTTACGATATGGGGAAAATATTCATGAGATATTCCCTCATCATGCTGCTGGTCCTTGCCTTTGCGCCGAGCGCTGTTGCCGCGGAAAGCGGCGAGCCGGTCTGCATCCAGTGCCATGACTCCGACATGATGAAACCCGCGTTTCGGAAGATCCCCGAAGAGTGGCGGCAGAGCTGGCACAACCGGAACGGCGTCGCCTGCAACGACTGCCACGGAGGAGACCCCGCGGACGCGGGCCTGGCCATGTCGCGCGAGCGGGGGTTCGTCGGCACGCCAAAATATAAAGACGTGCCGGAATTCTGCGGCAAGTGCCACGTCGGCATTCTGAAGAACTACAGCGAGAGCGGCCACGGGAAGGCGCTCAAAGCCTCGGGCAGCGGGCCGAATTGCGTCACCTGCCACGGCTCCCACGGCATCCAGAGGGCGGACCTCGAAATCATCAACGAACAACGGTGCACGCAATGCCACACCTACGAGCGGGCCAGGACCATGAAACAGGCCCTTTTTTCGACTGAGCAAAAAATACGCGACACTGAAAGCGCGCTGAAGAAACTCTCTGCTCAAGGCATGTACACGGCGGACGAGGAAAAGGCCCTCTTCCGCACGGAAGCCGAGTTTCGCACGCTCTTTCACACGGTCGACGTCTCCCTGGTCAAGGAAAAGACGGACGGTTTCGACAAGCAACTGGAAGGCCTTCGGAATAAAGTGGCTGCTCTCTTTGCCCAGCTCCAGTCGCGTAGAAACTTTTCAGGTTTTCTGTTTCTCCTCTTCTCCGGATTGGGCATTATCCTCTATCTGCTTGCAAAGACCTATTGGTAAAAGGGGCGGCGCGACGGCGGCTCACGCGGATCTTCTCCATTATTCCGTCGCATAATTCCCGTCAAAAGTCACAGCATATAAGGATACGGATGAGAATCGGTGCTATACTATAAGAAGGAAGCCAGGGTAGAATGAGTAAGATTTTAAAAATATTTCTGGTTTGCGTTCTTTGCCTCGGAATCATCACGGGTATCGTGTACCTGGTAAAGTGGTTGTTATAAGAGGTTTGTTCTCTACATTTTTCGAAAGGGAGGTGAATGTATGAAGAAAAACATGGGTACCGCTGACCGGATCATTCGGGCGGTCATTGGCGTTGCAATCATCGGCCTGTATTTTGCCGGTCAGATCACCGGCACGGCGGCGATCATCTTGGGCGTCCTGACGGTCATTCTTCTGGCAACGAGCATTACCGGCGTCTGCCCGGGTTACTGGCCGTTTGATATTTCCACGCTGAAAAAGACATAAGGAAACCCTGCAAAACAGGGCATCCGGCCGCAATGACCTGATGCCCTGCTTTTTTTATTCTCGCGCCTTTTTTACCGACTCCTTCAACCCTCCTCGCAGTTAAAAAGCCGGAACAGAATCAGATGAAAAGCGAATCCCTGTCACCGCTGAAATATCGCCGCGCCAGCACAAGAAGCTTCAAATAGTAATTATCAAGACACGGCACGAAATCACCCGCTGCGACAGCAATATTCTCCCGGGAGCCGTCGGGCCGCATCATGGAAAGAGCAAGGGAAGAGGTTTCCCCGGAAAACAGCTTGATCCCCTGCGCCACGTCCATCTCGATGATCCCGTCAAGTTCCTCTTCCTGGAGCGTCAGGCATCCGAGGTCAAGGCTTTGCGCCAGAAGAAATACGTCCTGAAACTCGCACTCTTTCACCCCTGGATCAAAGCAGTACACGAGCACTCTGCGGCCGATCGGCAAGAGTTCATCAAACTTGACGTCGATACCCAGTTCTTCCTTGGTTTCCCGCGGTCCTGCCGTTTCAGCCCCTTCTCCCGATGCATAGTGCCCGCCTACGCTCACGTCGAATTTGCCGGGAGCTATTTTTTTTTGAGCGGATCGCTTCTGAAAAAGCGCGTGTCCCCTGCCTTCGCGCTCATAGATAATGAGGCAATGGAACGCCCCGTGCCACGCGCCGGTCCGATGCGCTTCGTCGCGCGCTAGGGTTTCCCCGGTTTTTGCACCCCGGCAGTCTAATACGTCGAAGCATTCCATTTTTATTTCATCGAAGTGAGAAAGCGGGGAAGCTTTTCCCTCGCCGTCGTAAGCCGCAGCAGGAAGCAGTCTTCGAGCGACAGCTCGGAGGCAATACGGCCCTGGGCGGGCGGAGTATCGGGGCTGTACACAAGCATGTGGAAGGCCACCGAAGTGACCGGCGCATCAGGGAGCGGAAGTTTTTCAATTTCCGATACGAATTCTATCCAGCGGTCAGCCATCCGGATCTGCAGGTCCACTTCCTGACTCGCAAGGTAATCGGCGACGGTCCCTGCCGGTGCCGGAGCAAGACCGGCGCAGATGTTCAGTTCAGGCTGCACAATGTGCGATTGCCCGTGATCGAAGACCCTGCCGAGCGGGTACAGCCGGCAGGCGAGCGGCCTCGCGTGGTAAATACGGCAGCCCTTTGCGGTCCAGAAGTGGCACGCGGGATCGCGCGGCAGCATGACGAGCGGAAAACCCCTGGCCCGGTCGGTTTCGACATGATCGAGCAGGTCTTCATAGCTCAAGCCGCTTTCCCTGCAGATGAGCGCTATTTCGTAGGGGTTGAGGATGATGGATGCGCTTTTGGTGCAGCAGTTGGCCGTGCAACCGTCTTTGCCGCAGGAAATCTGGAGCGGGTCGGCTTCGGACAAAATCGCGGCAGCAGCGCCGGCGATTTTAAGAGATGAGGGCAATTGGTTCAGCATTACGTCTTAAAAGAAAAACTTGTGGACGCAGATTTGCGCAGATGAACGCAGCAAAAGATTCTCATCGTTTTCGCCACTCTTTTTTTGCACTTAATCCGCCTTTTCCGCGTAAATCCGCGTCCAATACATGTCCTTCTTGCCTTTACTACTTTCCTATCAATCTGCCTCCGGCCTTGGCGTGCCACACCACCAGGATGGGACTGGCGACGAATACCGACGAATAGGTCCCCACGACCACGCCCATCAGAAGCGCCAGGGAGAAGTCGTGCAGCACGTCGCCCCCGAACAACACGAGCGGAACGAGCACGAGAACGACCGTGAGCGAAGTGATGATCGTCCGGGAAAGCACTTCGTTGATGCTGTCATTGACGAGTTTGGGCAGGGCGTCGCGCTTATTGCGCCTCAGGTTTTCCCTGATCCGGTCGAAGACCACCACCGTGTCGGTGAGCGAATAGCCTGCAAGCGTCAGGAGCGCCGTGACGATGAGGAGATTGATCTCCTTGTGCATGACGTAAAAAATGCCGAGCACCGCCAAAATGTCGTGCATCGTGGCGATGGCAGCGGCCACGCCGAATTTGAACTGGAACCGGAATGCGACGTAGATGATGATCCCGATGATCGAGATCGTAATGGCCCACAAAGACTGCTGCTTGAGCGCCTGGCCGATCACGGGCCCGATTTCCGTGATGCTGACCACTTCGAAGGGATTGGACGAAAACTCCTGCTTGAACAGGGTCTGGATCTTATCGGACGTGCCCTCCGACTCCCGGACCTTGATGAGGATCTTGTTCCCGCCCTCGCCCACTTCCTGGACCGTGGCGCCCTGGAACCCGTTCTTTTCCAGCGCGACCCGCGCCTTGTCGATCGGCACCTGCTCCTTGAAGCTGAGTTGGACCGTGGTGCCGCCGATGAAGTCGATGCCGAGGTTCGCCTTGCCGCGTCCGATCTGCACGAGGCCCACGAGGCCGAGGATGATGAGAATGGCTGAGAACGTAAACGAAACGTTCTTCCACCCCATAAAATCGATATTTGTCTTGTGCAAGATTTGAAACATTTTAACCTCCGAAAGAACAAACATTAACCACAGAGGTCGCAGAGTTTAATCTTTAACTCGAATTCTGATTAGGATTTTTCTCTGTGTTCTCTGTGGTGAAAAATACTTAGATACTCAGCTTCTCCAGCTTCCACTTCGTATTGATGATGTCGAAAATCACCTTCGTTCCCACCAGGGCTGAATAGAGGTTGATCATGATACCGAGACTGAGCGAAACCGCGAACCCTTTGATGGGCCCCGTGCCGAACATGAACAGCACGGCCGCCGTGATAAGCGTCGTCACGTGCGAGTCGAGGATCGTAAGGAACGCCTTATCGTATCCCGAGTCCACCGCCGGACGGGGCTGCTTGCCGGAGCGGATTTCCTCGCGGATGCGCTCGAACATGAGCACGTTCGAGTCCACGCCCATGCCGATCGTCAGGATGATGCCCGCGATGCCCGGCAGCGTGAGCGTGGCATTCAGGAGCGCCATGGCCCCCAGCAGCAGAACAAGGTTCAGCACGATTGCGTAGTCCGCGATCAGCCCGGACATCCGGTAGTAGACGAACATAAAGATAACAACGATCAGTCCGCCGATCAAGGCGGAGCGGACGCCCATGT
>JBGPHF010000202.1:0-4435 GCA_041484215.1 Nitrospirota bacterium | reverse complement strand
CGCAGCATTTTCGCCATCGCTTTCGACGTGATGCGCGAGCCTATGTTCCTTCTTTTAGTCGCCTGCGGCAGCGTCTATCTCGTGCTCGGCGATGTGCAGGAAGCGATCATGCTGTTGGGTTTTGTGTTTGTCGTTGTCGGCATAACGTTGTACCAGGAACGCAAGACCGAACGGGCGCTCGAGGCGCTCCGCGATCTGTCGAGTCCCCGCGCGCTGGTGATCAGGGACGGGGGACAAAAACGCATACCCGGGCGCGAGGTCGTGCGCGGAGACGTCATCGTCCTGAACGAAGGAGACCGCGTGCCCGCGGACGCCGTGCTCATGTCCTGCATCAACCTTTCCGTGGACGAGTCGCTCCTGACCGGAGAATCCGTGTCCGTGCGCAAGACCGCTTGTTCCGGCACGCCGGAAATGGGCCGCCCGGGCGGCGATGACCTGCCGTGCGTTTTTTCCGGAACGCTCATCGTAAGCGGGCAGGGGATCGCAACGGTTCAGGCCACGGGCATCAACACCGAGATCGGCAAGATCGGGAAGGCGCTCCAAAGCCTGGAGGTGGAAGAAACTCCGCTTCAGAAGGAAACGGCGAAGATAGTCCGCAACCTCGCGTTCACCGGGCTTTTCCTGTGCGCCCTCGTGGTCATTGTCTACGGACTTACGAGAGGCAACTGGCTGAGCGGTTTTCTGGCCGGCATCACGCTCGCCATGGCGATTTTGCCCGAGGAATTCCCCATGGTGCTGACCGTCTTCCTTGCCCTGGGCGCGTGGAGGATCTCGCAGAAGCGCGTGCTCACCCGGCGCGTGCCGGCTGTCGAGACCCTGGGCGCCGCCACGGTGCTGTGCGTGGACAAGACCGGGACGCTCACGCAGAACCGCATGTCCGTGAACACCCTCTATTCCCATGGCGCGTTTTATGAAGTGGATTACCGTACGGAAAAGTCAATTCCCGAGAGCTTTCATGAGGCCGTCGAGTTCAGCATCCTGGCAAGCCAGAAGGACCCCTTCGATCCTATGGAGAAGGCGTTCAAGGAGCTCGGTAATCATTATCTCGCGCGCACCGAGCATCTCCATGATGACTGGACCCTGGTGCATGAATATCCGCTCTCGAACGATTTGCTGGCCCTGTCCCATGTCTGGAAGTCTCCCTCGGGAAACGAGTATGTGATCGCGGCAAAGGGATCTCCCGAGGCGATCGCGGACCTGTGTCATTGCAACGCGTCGCAGAAGCAGGAGATCTCGGGCGCTATCGATATCATGACGAATGACGGACTGCGCGTTCTGGGTGTGGCCAAGGCGTATTTCACCGTTACCGCGCTGCCCGGGAAACAGCACGATTTTACGTTCAAATTTATCGGGCTCGTGGGGCTCGCGGACCCGGTGCGTCCGGGAGTTGCGGAGGCGGTCAGGGAATGTCATACCGCGGGCATCCGGGTAGTCATGATCACCGGTGATTACCCGGGAACGGCGGCGAACATCGCGGCCCAGATCGGTCTTCAGAATGCCACGAATATCATAACCGGCCAGGAGCTCGACAGTATGGACGATGCGCGGTTGCGGGAGCGCATCGGGACCGTCAATATTTTCGCGCGCGTGGTGCCGGAGCAGAAGCTCAGGATTGTGAAAGCCTTCAAGGCCGTGGGCGAAATCGTGGCCATGACCGGCGACGGGGTGAATGACGCGCCGGCGCTCAAGGCCGCGCATATCGGCATTGCCATGGGCGGACGCGGCACGGACGTTGCGCGCGAGGCCTCGGCCCTCGTTTTGCTCGATGACGATTTTTCGTCCATTGTCCAGGCCGTGCGCATGGGCCGCAGGATCTTCGACAACCTGCGGAAGGCCGTTGCCTATATCTTCGCCGTGCACGTGCCGATCGCGGGGATGTCGCTGCTCCCGGTGGTATTCCGGTGGCCGCTGGTGCTTTTGCCGGTGCATATCGTGTTTCTCGAACTGATCATCGACCCCGCCTGCTCCGTCGTGTTCGAGGCAGAGCCAGAGGAGGCGGACGTGATGACCCGTCCTCCGCGTAGGCCCGATGCGCCGCTCTTCGGCGCCCGCACCGTAGGCTTGAGCGTGCTCCAGGGCTTAAGCGTGCTTGTTATCCTGCTGGGAGTTTACTTTGTTGCCTTGAGGCGCGGGCAGAGTGAAGAAGACGCGCGGGCGCTCACTTTCACCACGCTCATCGTCGCCAATCTGGGTCTTATATTCGTCAACCGTTCCTGGTCTCGCACCGTGCTGGCCACGCTGCGGTCGCCGAATACCGCGCTGTGGTGGGTCACCGGCGGCGCGCTCCTCTTCCTGGGGCTCGTGCTCTCCGTTCCCGTGCTGCAGGACCTGTTCAAGGTCTCATCCCTTCACTCGCATGACATCCTCATCTGCTTCGCTGCGGGCGCGCTGAGCGTCCTTTGGTTCGAAGCGCTCAAGCTGATCAAGCGGTGGAGGCCTCTCAAGGACTGATTCGGCGGCTGTGAAGAGGGTTGTAAAAGCTCCACTACTCTAATAGTATGACTGTGCCTGTTGGTCCGCGTAAGGTTAGCTGCACGGAGGATTTTTCATGGGGTTCGTAATTGCCAAAACCGCGTTATTTCTGCTCTTGCCCCCGGCGAGCCCGTTGATCCTGATGGGAGCGGGCTTTTTGATCGTCCGTTCCTGCCGGGACTGCGGCAAGGTCCTGATTGCAACGGGCTTTTTCCTCCTCTATGCCCTGAGCATCAATCCTATGGCTGACGCACTCCTGAAGCCCCTCGAATCCGGGTTCCCGTCCCTGCACGGCCGGGTCAAGGCAGACGCAATCGTGGCGCTCGGCGGCGGGGTCACGGACCTCTCGTGGACCGATCAGCCAAACGAGCCGTCGTGTTCCTCCCTCGAACGGGTCGTCGGGGCCGTAGCGCTTTACAAGCGTCAACGTCTGCCAGTCGTGTTCTTGGGAGGGAGCGGGGACCCGTCCCGTCCCGAACTCCGAGAAGCGGAAGCCATGGCCCGCGCAGCCGTAAACCTCGGCGTTGGCCGCCGAGACATCGTCACCGAGAACAAATCCAGGGACACGGCCGAGAATGCCCGGCTGTTGAAGTCCCTGATCAAGGGCGATACCATAGTCCTGGTTACCTCGGCCGCTCACCTGAAAAGAGCGTCGGCTTTATTCTCCAAACAGGGGTTTCACGTCGTACCCGCGCCCTGCGGCTACCGGTATGAACAACGAACGTACACCGCTTTTTCCTTCCTTCCCCGCGCCGGAGCACTCGAGTCCTCCTCGGCGGCCTTGCACGAATACCTCGCTTTTTTGTGGTTGACGCTGAACCGGGCCATCTGACGGGATACGCACTGCATATTTAGCTGCTATAATTAATATAGGAATAAGTATAATAATTTCTGAACGAGCGGCAGTGCATCCATAACAAAGGAGGGAATATGTTTAAGAAATTGTTTCAGACGGACAATGACACAGTAACTATGATTCTCAGGGTCCTGCTCGGGGTCGTGTTCTTCCCGCACGGGATGCAGAAGCTTTTGGGCTGGTTCGGAGGATACGGGTTTTCGGGAACGTTTGACATGTTCACGACTAAAATGGCGATTCCGGCGATCTTCGCCTTTTTGGCGATCATGGCCGAGGGCCTGGGTTCTTTGGGCCTTATCACGGGCTTGCTGACCCGCGTGGCCGCATTCGGGATTGCCGTTGAAATGGCGGTGGCCGTGTATATGCTGCATTGGCAGAACGGGTTCTTTATGAACTGGTTCGGCAATCAGAAAGGCGAGGGCTTCGAGTATCATATTCTCGTTATCGCAATAGGCCTTGCGCTCATGATCAAGGGCGGCGGAAAGTGGTCGATTGACAGGGTCGTCGCAAAGGGCATGAAATAGGGCTTTCCAGCAAGGAGTGAAATACCAAAAGGCCGTCTCTGAGAAGAGATGGCCTCTTGGTATGTGCTGAAAAAAGACGTTTCAGAACCGGAAGGTTATCAGGATAGGGTTGCCGTTCATCGACCTTCCCCGGAGAGACCGGTACTCGGTGTTCCATCCCTGATATACCGTTCTGTTCTCCTCGATGTTCAACCGCTCTGTCTTGATGATCGAGTCAAGGGCAATCTGTCTCCAGGGGTCAGGAAACGTGACGGCAACCGCGTAAAATATTCCGCGCCCAACGACGCCGAACCCGATCAGAGCCGCCCTGCTGGGGGAAGGCCCCAAAAGAGGGTTGACCTCGGTGTATACTCCTCCCTTGAAGAACATTGTCTCGCTCTGGTAATAATCGACGATGGCGTACGATGACCGCCAGCCCTTCCCAGACCGTTTCGTTCTTGTATGACTCTTTTGCGATCAACCAGTCGACCGACTGGGCAAAGGGGACAAGCAATGCCAGAAAAATTATCGAGGCAATCGTTTCATCAGCAAATCATTTCATGGCGACCTCCCAAAAGAACCCCATACCTGAAGGGAATGGGGT
>JBGPHF010000201.1:0-4437 GCA_041484215.1 Nitrospirota bacterium | reverse complement strand
GCGCGTGAAACGGTCAGGGCGCTCCGCAAGGACGTGACCGCGAAATGTTACGGAGGCGATATCACCAGAAAGCGGAAGCTCCTTGAAAAACAGAAGGAAGGCAAAAAACGCATGAAACAAGTCGGCAGCGTGGAACTGCCGCAGGAGGCGTTTCTCGCGGTGCTGAAAGTGGGAGAGTAGCGTATTCAGAATGTTGAACAAAAGTAAATTTTAAACCACTGCGTTTCGTGCAATGGCAATGGAGGTATGGTTGATGTCTGAAGTACAATCGGTTGGCAAACAAAAAAGATCATTTTACAAAGAATGGATAGAGCCGTTTCTGATTGCCGCGGTAGTCGCTCTGTTCATCAGGCAGTTCGTGGTCGAGGCCTTTAAAATACCATCGGGCTCCATGATTCCCACCCTCGCGATCGGCGACCACCTGCTCGTGAATAAGTTCGTCTACGGCCCGCGGATTCCTTTCGCGGACAGCAGGATATTTGCCTGGCAGGAGCCGAAACGAGGCGATATTATCGTCTTCAAGTATCCCGAGAACGAAGATAAAAATTTTATCAAGCGTGTCGTGGGACTGCCGGGCGATAAAATCGAGATAAAAGACGGCAAATTGCACATAAACGACGAACTCGTGTCTCTTTCGGCTGAAAAGGACCAAGGCTCGGTATACCCGTCTTACGACAAACCGAAACTCTATGCGGAACAACTTGGGACAGTCAACCATCAGATCCAATACCTCCGGGACCAGTCAGGTTACAACTTCGGGCCCAAAATCGTGCCGAAGGAATCTGTTTTCGTTATGGGAGACAACCGGGACAACAGCCAAGACAGCCGAGTGTGGGGTTTCGTCAAATTCAATAAAATCCTCGGCAAAGCGCTCATTATTTACTGGTCCTGGGACGGGGAAGACCGCTGGGTACGCTGGGAGCGGTTAGGGTCGTTGATTCGATAAAATAACGGAGGGCGAAAAAAAATATGCTGTGCAAAGAAAAAGGGGCCAGTAAAATCAAGGTATATTTATTTTTTGTGCTCTTATTCCTCGTCATTCATGCCGGGATCAAGATTATTCCGATGTACATGGATTACAGCAGAATGCAGGATGAAATGTCGACCAAAGCCGGTGTGGCACAAGTCGTCAAGGATGAAGATATCTTAAGGGACCTTGTCAATAAGGCAAAGGAGCTCGATTTGCCGCTGACGGATGAAAGTTTTATAATCCAGCGAGATATAGAGCGACGCAGGATGCACATCAGCACGAAGGGCGGATGGGACGTGGAAGTAACTTTTCTCTGGGGCGCCTACAAAAGGACTTTCCATTTCGACCCGGTTGTTGATGAAAGCATCATGCATGTTTCCTATTGACGTGTTTGACCTGAGAGTACGACAATTTCCGTTCGGCAGCGTGCCATGCAAAGTCCGGCGGACAGAATGGTGGGTACAGTGATACGAAGTATGACGGGATACGGCCGGAAGGAAGCAAACGGCCCGAGTATCAATGCGACACTCGAAGTCCGGTCCGTAAACAACCGGTACATCGATATCCAGGTTAAGGTCCCGCGGTCCCTCACCGCGCTGGAACCGCGCATCAGGAAGGCAGTGCAGGACCGTTTTTCAAGGGGACGATTCGATGTGTTCATTGCCCGTACCGGGGAACGGGAACAGACGGGGAAGCTTCTTCTCGATGAAACGCGCACCGCCCAATACATCGACATCCTCAATGCGGTCAAGACGCGCTTTGACCTGAAGGGTGAGGTTGACCTCTCATTGGTGGCTGGTTTTCCAGATCTGATTGCCGTGGCTGAAGAACGGGAAGACATGGAAGTTCTTTGGCAAGTCCTGGCCACGGGTCTCGGGCAGACGCTCGACGAACTCGAGCGCATGAGAAGCGATGAAGGCCGGACGCTGGTCGAGGATATGGCGCGCCGCCTTGCGCTCATTGAATCTCTGGTCAAAGAGGTCCAGGCATTGTCGCCTCTGAGCGTTGAGAGCGCTCGCAAGAGAATGGCGGAAACGCTGAACAGGATACTCAATGAACCGCCCGATCCGGTCAGGCTGGCGCAGGAAATAGCCGTCCTTGCCGAGCGGACCGACGTGACCGAAGAATTGACGCGGCTGAACAGTCATATCGGACAGTATCGGAATCTGCTTGCCGGCGCGGGAGATGAACCGGTCGGACGAAAACTCGATTTCCTTCTTCAGGAGATGGGGAGGGAGGCGAACACGATCGCTTCCAAGGCGATGAATGCTCAAATTTCGTATCATATCGTCAGCATCAAAGCGGAACTTGAGAAAATCAGGGAACAAGCTCAAAACATCGAATAGAAAACGATGATTAAAAACCTCGTAAATATCGGCTACGGCAATATGGTCATGACCTCGAAGGTGGTCGCGGTATTGTCGCCTGAGTCAGCTCCCATGCGCCGTCTCAAAGATGAGGCTAAAGAACGGAAGATGCTTCTTGACGCGACCCAGGGGCGGAAGACCCGTGCTATAATCATTACCGACAGCGACCATGTCATTCTTTCCGCGGTTCAGGTAGAAACGCTCATGCAGCGGTTTGAAGGCAAGGAGACGGAATGAAGAGCAGAGGCAGAGAGGGAGTTCTCTTCGTGGTTTCCGCGCCTTCGGGCGCCGGGAAAACAAGTTTGTGCAGGGCTGTTACCGACTCGCTGGAAAACATAAGACATTCGATCTCGTATACGACACGGAAGCCCCGACCAGGGGAAATTGACGGCAGAGACTACTATTTTGTGAATTCCGCCCGGTTTCAGGAGATGATCCAGGCCGGCGATTTCGCCGAGTGGGCGGAAGTACATTCGAATTTCTACGGAACGTCGAGGCGGGTGCTGGATGACATGCGTTCCGAAGGCATCGACGTTATCCTCGACATCGACACTCAGGGAGCCAGGCAGATCAGGGCTAAATACGAAAGCCGGGCGATCTTCATCTTCATCATGCCTCCGTCGCTCGAGATTCTTGAAGAGCGGCTCCGTAACCGGAAGTCCGACCACGAAAGCGAAATCAAAAAGAGGATGCAACGGGCCCTCGATGAGATTAAAGATCACATCAAATATGATTACGTTGTCGTGAACCGGGATTTTGACCGAGCGCTGGTCGAGCTTCGCTCAATCATCACGGCGGAACGATGCCGTACGAAGCTGATCGACACCGCGTGGATGCAAGGATTGCTCACATAACTTTATACTGCCACAATGGCAAATTCCATATTCTGACAGGAGGTACTCCATGCAACAACAGCAGGCACAAGACATAATATCCCTGCCCATAGAACTCAACGATACGATATCAGACACGAAATTCCGTCTGGTCCATATTGCCGCCCAGCGTGTGCGGCAATTGTCATCGGGAACTCCGCTGCTGGTTACAACCAGATCGATCAAGGACACAACCGTGGCCCTTGAGGAGTGCCTGGTGGGGAAATTCAAGGTTGTAGTCGGCGAAGAAGCTCAAAAAGCGAAAGAAGCGTTCCGAAAACGCGAAGAACAGGCGAAAATCGACGAACAACTCTCGGCAAAAGAAGAGGAAATTCGCAAGGAATTGAGCGCGTATCTTTCCGAGAGCCAGGAAGAGGAAGGTGTTGAAGAAACTTCCCCGGCTGATGCGGGTGAAGAGGGCGCGTCCGAAGAGGACGAAGCAACCGAGCCCGATGAAGCGGACGCGCCGGGAGAGTAACGAAAAGTGGATCGGCAAAGAGCAGAGGGAAAACGCATTCTGCTCGGCGTGACTGGCAGCATTGCGGCGTACAAGGCGGTCGACATTCTGCGCAGACTCCAGGATCAAGGAGCAGACGTCCGCGTCGCGATGACCAGGAATGCCGAGCGTTTTATTTCGCGGCTCACCTTTGAGACCTTGAGCGGACACCCGGTGCTCTGCGACCAGTCGGACGAAGAAACCCGGGGGGGGATAGGCCATATCGACGCCACCGAACAACTGGATCTGGCGATCGTGGCCCCCGCTACGGCGAATATCATCGGCAAAGTCGCTTCCGGCATTGCCGATGACGCCTTGACCACGGCTCTCCTGGCTGTGGACTGCCCACTGCTCATGGCCCCGGCCATGAACGATCGGATGTACGGAAATCCCATAGTCCGGAAGAACATCGCTTTCCTCAAGGAACAAGGCGTTCGTTTTGTCGAACCGGGAACCGGACGGCTTGCCTGCGGCACGGTCGGTCAGGGACGGCTCGCCGAGGTTGATAGAATCCTTGAGGAAGCGGCCGCGGTTTTTCCCGCTGGGGATCTGACGGGAATTTCCGTTCTGGTGACCGCGGGTCCCACCCGCGAGGCCATAGACGCTGTTCGCTTCATGAGTAATCCCTCGACCGGGAAAATGGGGTACGCGCTGGCCGCCGCTGCCAAGCAGCGGGGGGCTTCGGTCGTCCTCATATCCGGACCCACGGAAATCGCGCCGCCTCACGGGGTG
>JBGPHF010000200.1:0-4451 GCA_041484215.1 Nitrospirota bacterium | reverse complement strand
CTCCCCGCGTTCCTCCATACGGAGTTCCGCAAGACGGTTGTTCTGCTCCAGCACGTCCAAGGGCTCGACAAAGAGCGTAGCCAGCGATCCCGACTGCCCATGCACTACGCCCTTGATGCTCTGACGAAAGTTCGGCTTGAGCGGCAATACGTAGCGGTCGCCGCGGACCGTAATCACCGGCTCCTGGATGACCTTTTGGAAGCCGCTGTCCTGCAATATGCCGGACATGCGTTCCAGGATATCTTCCCGCATCCTGCCAACCTGTTTCCTGATCTTTCGGAGGGCGGGACTGGCCGAATCCTTCACCTCGGCCCGCTCATCGATCGCGACAAGGACCGCATCCTCGATATGTTTCTGCGGTTCGATGCGCGCTGCCAAGGCGCAGAGCAGCGGCGCTTCAATCCGCGTTCCCGGCATTTTTTTATCGAAGCGCTGGAAAAAGCTTTTGACCCTTCTGCCCGCGCCGAGCGTTGCCGCGACGTGCAACAGCTCGATCGGCGCAAGGGTGCTGCCGGACGCGCCGAGTTTTTCGATTGCAGGACCGATATCGAGGACTCCGTCGAGCGGCGGTCTCTCTCCGCTCAGGAGAATGCCGGTGCATTCTCCCGTCTCCCTCAGGAGCTTTTCAACAACGGACGCATCTCCGGCCGGCAGAAGCCCGGCAACCGCTCTTTTTCCCGCTTCCGATGCGGCGTAGGCGGCAACGATATTCTTTACCTTGGTATATTCCAGGACCCGCAGGGTGTGTTCATTCATACAACATCGAGGCTCATATTCTGCCGGTTCGCCTCGCAGGCATTTCCGCTGCCTTCTCCGGCCCGCGCCGCTCGTCCAGAAAACGGATTTGCAAAAAAAATCAGGGGGCCTTGGTCTTCATGGCCCCCTGTTCAGTCCTGTAGTGAGGAGAGCTGTGCGTGTTTTAACTGAAGCTGTCCGCTATCCCAGCGCATTTTTCACCAGCTCGCTTACGAGCTTTCCATCAGCCCGGCCCCCCAGCAGGGGAACGAGGGCCTTCATAACCTTGCCCATGTCCCTGGCGCCTTGAGCGCCGGTCTGCGCTACGGCTTCTCGGACCAAGGCGCCGAGTTCCTCGCGTGACAGTTGTTGGGGCAGATAGACCTCGAGCACGACAACTTCGGCGGTTTCCTTGTCAACCAGGTCCTGCCTGCCGCCCTTGGCGAACTGTTCGATCGAATCCTTTCGCTGCTTAATAAGCGAACGGATGGACTCGATTACCTCTTCTTCGGTGAGCGGTCTTCGCTTATCGATTTGCTTGTTTTTGAGGGCAGCATTCAGCATCCTCAGCGTGGAAACCTTGTCCTTGGCGCCTGATTTGAGGGCAGCGTTCACATCCCCTTCGATTTTCTCTCGTAATCCCATGCCCTCTCCTCGCAATCACGACCGGTCCTTTCCGTATCGGCGCGAGACGATGCCATTGGACAGTCCGGTCCTTATTAACCCTGACGGAATATGCGCGCTGTTTTGGCGGTTTCATCTCTACACTCACTCAGCTTTTTTACTGCGCGGGCGGAACAATCCCGCTCAACTGGTGAAAATAAGGATTTCGTGTGCCGGTATGCGGCGGCATAATCATTAAAATTAACAACTCCTTCCGGCAAAGTCAAGAGAAATATGTGCAATTTTTTCAAATATTTTGCCCGCATTCCTCAATTTATTGAGAAACACTCCCGGAGAGTTTGACGCCTCTTGTCTCAGTTCCGGTACGCTGCGTTGATCTTGATATACTCGGAGGAGAGATCGCAGGTCCAGACTACGGCGGTGCCTTTTCCCTTGTGAAGGTCTATGGCGATTTGCACTTCCCTTTGTTTGAGCGCGAGGGTCGCTTCGCGCTCCGCGCTCTTTCCCTGGCCCAGCCCCTTCTCGACCAGTTTCGCCTTGCCGATGTAGATATCGGTTCGCGCCTCGTCCATTTCCACGCCCGAATATCCCAAGGCTGCCATGATCCTGCCCCAATTGGCGTCCTCGCCGAAAAGCGCGGTCTTTACGAGGCTCGATTTTGCCACGGTCATTGCCGCGCGCTTCGCCTCGGCGGGGTTCCTCGCATTGCGCACTTCGATCTCGACGAACTTCGTGGCCCCTTCGCCGTCCCGGACCATCTGTTTGGCAAGGGAGCCGGCGACCGTGTCCAGGCAGGCTTGAAACTTTTTCAGATCTTTGCTGCCGGCCGCGGGACGCTTATTGCCCGCCGCGCCATTCGCCATGCACAGGACCATGTCGTTCGTGCTCATGTCCCCATCAACGGTAATATTATTGAAAGTCCGCTCCGTCGAGGCAAGCAGCGCCTTTTTCAGCGCGGGCGCCGCAATATTGGCGTCCGTTACGATGAAGCAAAGCATGGTCGCCATGTTCGGGTGGATCATGCCGGAGCCCTTGGCGATGCCGGCGATAGTGACGGATTTGCCGCCGATCTCTTCCTGAACAACCGAAAACTTGGGATAGATGTCGGTGGTCATGATGGCCTCGGCCGCCTGCTCCCAGCCCGTGGCGGACAAAAGACCCGCGGCGGTCGCGATCCCGTTCTCGACCTTCGGCATGGACAGGTATTCTCCGATCACGCCCGTCGAGGCCACGAAAACCGAGTCCGGCTTGACGCCCAGTTCTCGTCCGGCGATCTCGGCGGTGGCGCGCGCGTCAGACATGCCGCGCTTGCCCGTACAGGCGTTCGCGCATCCGCTGTTCGCCACAATCGCCCGTCCTTTGCCGGACTTTACGCGCGCCGCGTCCAGGAGGACGCTCGCGGCCTTCACGCGGTTCTTCGTGAACACGCCGGCCACGGCGGCCTCGCGGTCGGAATAAACGATCGCCAGGTCCTTCTTGTCCGTTTTCTTGATGCCGCAGTGGATGCCCCACGTCTTGAAGCCCGTCACGGAAAAATTTTTGGTGTCCAGAACCTTCATGCGCTACCCCTGAGAAAAGTGATTTAAACGCCTTTACGGGAACAAGCCCGCGAATTTAAGCCCCTCGGTTTCCTCGAACCCCATCGCCAGATTCATGTTCTGCACGGCCTGGCCGGCCGCGCCCTTCACGAGATTATCAATGGCCGAGACTACGACCGCGCCGTTCGTGCGGCTGTCCGCGTACACGCCGATATCGCAGAAGTTCGAACCCCGCACGTTTCGTACGTTCGGGAACTGGCCCGCGGGCAGCAGCCGCACGAAGGGCTCGTGTTGGTAGAACTCGCGGTACAGTCCGTGCAGCCGGGCAGCGTCCGCCTCCCGGATGAACCGGGCATAGCTCGTGGTCAAAATGCCCCGGTTCATGGGGACCAGGTGCGGCGTGAACGTTACGGTCACCGTTCTGCCGGCGATGCCTCCCAGTTCCTGCTCGATCTCGGGCGTGTGGCGATGGGTCCCTATCTTGTAGGCATGGAACCCCTCGTTCACCTCCGGGAAGTGGTGCGCAAGAGAGGGGCTTCGGCCCGCTCCGGAAACGCCGGACTTGGAATCGATCACGATGCTCTGCAGATCGACCATGCCTTCCTTGAGCAGCGGGGCAAGCCCCAGAATCGCGCTCGTGGGGTAGCAGCCCGGGTTCGCGATCAGAGACGTATTTTTTATCCGCTCGCGGTGCAGTTCGGGCAAGCCGTACACCGCGTCCTTCAAAAGCTCGGGGTATTGGTGACAGTGTTCATACCATTTTTCATACACTGCCTGGTCCCTGAGGCGGTAGTCGGCCGAGAGATCGACCACCTTCTTGCCAAGCTGATGAAACCGGTAAGCTGCCTCTTGCGCCGTCACGTGGGGGAGAGCGAGAAAAATAAAGTCAGCCTTTTTCGCCAGCACATCCGGATCGAGCGGCTCGCACACCAAGTCCGTCAAGGCCGTCAGGTGTGGAAAAATGTCCGTAAGAGGTTTCCCTGCGGATTTTTCCGACGTTACCGCCGTAACCGTGGCCCGCGGGTGTCCAAGCAGGATTCTATAAAGCTCGCCGCCGGCGTACCCGCTCGAACCCGCGATAGCGATTTTCAGTTTAGCCTTGCTCATGGTATCGGTCCCGTGCCTGCCCGTTTTTTTTCCACGGGCAAAATGAACAAAAGAAAAGGGAAGGCATCTCTACCTTCCCTTTTTCGTAACAGGATCTGGAACACTATGGAAAACAGGTAACAGGTATTTGATCCCCTATCTCTTCGAGAACTGGAACCGTGCCCGCGCGCCCTTCTGGCCGTATTTTTTCCGCTCTTTGGACCTGGGGTCGCGGGTCAGGAGCCCCTCCTTGCGGAGTTTTACCCGTGACTCGGCATCCACCGCGAGAAGAGCCTTGGAGATTCCGTGTCTGATGGCCCCGGCCTGGCCGGAGTTTCCGCCGCCGAGCACGCTGACGAGCACGTCGAACTTGTCCTTCGTACCCGTCACTTCAAAGGGCTGACGGATGATCATCTTGAGCACGTCCCTGCCGAAATACTGGTCCATGGACTTCTCGTTGATGGTGAT
>JBGPHF010000199.1:0-4461 GCA_041484215.1 Nitrospirota bacterium | reverse complement strand
CCTTGATTTTCCCGAACTGGATATGCAATGCGTTCCTTCGAATCCCATTTCCCTTGCGCCGCCTTGGCCTTTTCCCGTAAATCTGTATCGCCAAAGTCAATACGCACAGGCACATGAGTATCATCCTTGAAGCGGTGCGAGGGCGGCGTCCATGGTTTTCTCTCGATGATCAGTTCGACGGTCTTTCTTGGAACGAGTACGGCTCTGCGCGTCGTAGTATCGGACGCAACAAGAAGGAACCAGTGCTCAAGAGACGGATATAAATCGAGAGCAGGGAAAAGCGCACGTTACCTTTGAAAAGTTGTAATAGGAGAAACGATAAAAAAACTATATTTTATTCCTTCAGGCGTGTCAAGGCATATTTGTTGATGCCGGCTCACGAGGCAGCGTGCCCTCGGACAAGCAGGGAATATGGGCGGGAGCAAAATTACGTTTAAGTGAAATTCAACCGGGTAAGTGCCTCCGCATCTGTCACCGGTGCAAGGCAAGCGCCCCGGATGCAGGGAATGACCCGGCCCCGGTCCTTGTCGTAACGGATCGCGGCAAACGTCCGTCCCGCAAGCTCGCGCGCACGCGACGCGAGCGCGCTCTCGGGAGCCGCCTCCACGGTCAAGGTCGTCATGTGAAAGTACGCGTCGAGGCCGCAGAAATACGAGCCCGCATGAATGCCCAGCTCCGGCGCCAGGCCAGAGAAAATTTTGAGCGCTCGTTCGGCCTCCAGGCGGTACGACTCATTCCCGGTCATGAAGGAGAGCTTCAACAACGCCGAGATCGCAACGGCATTGGCGGACGGATGGGGAATATCCTCGATGTTTTTCAGTCTCGTTCCGAGCACGTCTCCTTCCGTATCAAAGAAACCTCCCCTTTCTTTATCGAGGAACTTTTCTTCGCAGGCCAGCATAAGCCGCTCCGCCTGATCGAGAAATTTCCGTTCCCCGGAAGCCTCATAAGCGGCCAGGAGCGCATCGATAAGGTGGATGTAGTCGTCGAGCATGGCCGTCACCCCCGGAGCGCGATAAAGCCGGCCGTCGATCAACCGTTCCTGCAAGATACGCTCGAGGCTCTTCACGGCGAAGTCTCTGAGTTCCCGTTCCCCAAGCGTCATGAACGCCCGGAGATAGGCGGCAATCATCATCCCGTTCAGCGAGGTATAGAGCGTCGTGTCGACAAAAAGCGCTTTTCGCTCGCTTCGCTTCCCGAGCAATTTCGCTTTCCCGCTCCTGATCGTCTCCGCTGCCGCCTCCGCGCTCTTCCCGAGCTTTAGGGCTACCTCTGCCGCATTCAATCCGAGGGAAAGAACAGCCCTCGCTTCATCGCGGTGCGTTTCGACATTCCGGCGGCTGAAGTAAAGCGAGAGCGTCTCATACTCCTTCGGGCTCAGGGCCTGCCGCAGCTCCTCGTCGGTCCAGGTGAAATAGCCGCCTTCTTCTTCAAACGTGACATCCGCGTCCTGGCTTGCGAAGAAACCGCCCACGGGATCGGCGAGGATGCCTTTCGTGAAAGAGATGATGTCCTCTGCAACCACGCGGTATCGTTCATCGCCGAACAGGGCATAGCCGTTGATATAGTTTTTCAAAAGCCCTGCGTTGTCGTCAGTCATTTTTTCGAAATGCGGCACGAGCCACTTTTCATCGACCGAGTAGCGATGGAATCCGCCGCCGAGTTGATCGTGAAATCCGCCTCGCGCCATCGCGCCGAGCGTTGAGCGGACCGCTTCTCCTGGTCCCTGTCCCCCTTTGTTGCAGCGTCGGAGGAGAAACTCCAATGCCCCCGGCATTGGAAACTTGGGCGCCGCGCCAAAGCCTCCGTGCTCCCGATCGAAGTGTGAGAGAATAGCCGTCTCCGCCTCATCCAGCATGGCGGCGCGCAACTCTCCCGGCAGGAGGATTTCCGGTTTAAGCGAGGCCATGACCTGGGCCGCATACTGGACCGCGTCGTTCTGCTTCGCCCGATAGAATTCGCTCACGGATTTGAGCACTTTTTTAAACCCCGGCCTGCCCGCCCTATCTTCGGGCGGAAAATACGTGCCCCCGAAAAAGGGCTCTTTCTCGGGGGTAAGAAACACGCTCAAGGGCCAGCCGCTCCCCCCGCCCATTGCGGCCACGGCCTGCTGATAGCGCCGATCGATATCAGGGCGTTCGTCGCGGTCAAGCTTGATATTCACGAACAACTCGTTCATCAGCGCGGCGGCCTCACTGTTCTCGAAACTCTCTCCGGCCATCACATGGCACCAGTGGCACCAGACCGCGCCGCTGCTCAGGAAAATCGGCTTCCCTTCTTGCCGCGCCTGCTCGAACGCTTCCTCGCTCCACGGCTGCCAGTCTATCTGCTGACCGGCCGCGTGCCTCAAATATGCCGAATGTTCCTGCGCAAGCTTATTCATAGAGAGACCTTGCCGTTGGAGTTTCCGGGTCAAAACGTTTTCGGATCTTCGGGCGGAAGGGCTGTTTCGTCAAAGGGCATGACTCCGAGCTCATACATCAGCGTTTCGAGCTCGGCGACCAGGCCGTGGTAATCGAACTCAGCAAGTTCATGCTCATGATAGAGCGCCGTTTCCACCAGGCGGTCGAAGGCCTCGAAATCGAACTTCCCGTCCAAAACGCAGGACCTGACCAAAAGAGCGTAAAGCGCTTTTTCATTTCCGAGCTCGTCCTGCCGCCCATCTTTGAGAATCAACTTTCCCGCGTCCGAGGAAGCGTATGAATCCATGGCTGCAAGCAGCGCGTCGTAAAGCGTAACGATCCCCGCGGCAAGCTTGCCTTCCCGAAGTCGCCGTTTACCGCCTCGAATATGAAGCCGCGCTCGCTGCAGCGGCCCCTTCACCAAGCCCAGTACCCGTTCATCCATAAGCCCAAAATGCGGCATTTTCATCCCCCTGCTTCCGGCCCAACCCGGATCATGCGGCCCTTCGTTTCGTGTTCGCCGTTGCCCTGAGGCTCCTGAGCGTTTCACGCATGAACGACGCCAGGTCCGAGGGCTGCCGGGACGTTACGAGATTGCCGTCCACAACGACCTCGCGGTCTTCGTACAAAGCGCCCGCGTTCTTCAACTCCTCGGCAACGGACCGGCTGCATGTCGCCTGACGCCCCCGGAGCAAACCCGCGGTTATGAGAATCTGAGGACCGTGGCAGATTGCGGCGACGGTCTTCCCCGACTTAAAAAAATCCGCGACTATTTCGAGCGCCCGTTTCTGCTTTCGCACGGCCTCCGGCGCCTTGCCGCCGGGAAGCACCAGGGCGTCATAAGAATCGGGAACCACTTCATCCAGGGTCATGTCCACTTTGGCTTCGTACCCGTGTTTGCCGGTAATGACTCCCCGCCTCACCGAGGCAAGGTGGACTTCGACGCCCTCCTCCTGCAGCCGGTACAGGGGCAGGAAAAGCTCAAGGTCCTCGAAGTTGTCCGCGCTGATTATCAATGCCTTCATAAAACACCTCCAAGAAGCATGCAAAGATCCACCTGACGACTCCTGCGTGAACAGATGCATTATTCTTAGTTTGATTATAACACCCGGAATCGTCGGCTTTACGGACAACGAAAGGAACAGCAAGGGAGGTAGTACTTAGTGCTCAGTCAAACGCGGGCAAACCAAGGGAAAGGACCTAATATCACGACAGCAAGGCATCAAGTCCGGCTTTTGCTCCGGCTTGCTCGGCGTTTTTCCGCACGGAGAGCGGGAGCGTAAAGCTGAAGGTCGTTCCCGCGCCGGGTTCCGACTCGCACCAGATGCGTCCGCCGAGGAGCCTGACCAGGGCCTTGACGTAGGCAAGACCCATGCCTTCTCCCGGGACATCTTGCCTCCCCACGCGGCGGAAGATTTCGAAGGCCTTGGGGATGTCTTCCTTTGTCATGCCCCGCCCGTTGTCTTCCACGCGAAACACGATGTCTTCTCCGGCTGACTCGGCGCTCACCGCTATCCGGCCGGGGCGGTCCGTATCGAGATATTTGACCGCGTTATCCAGCAAGTTGCCGAAAATCTGCTCGACAGCGGTCCTGTCGGCAATGAGGTCCGGAAGGCCGCCCACGGTCACGGAAGCGCGACGGCTCTCCAGCTGATGGGCCAGGCTCTGAAGCACGGTCCCCACCAGGTCCCCGGTCCGCAGGACCTCGGGATTGAGTTTGCGCCTGCCGACGCGGGAAAGCTGCAAAACAGCATTGAGCAGGCTGTCCATGCGGTTTACCGAGGACCCGATGAATTTGAGCGCCTCGGGAATATCCTTCTCCAGCACCAGGCCGAAGGCCAGGCGCTCCTGGCCTTCGAACTCTCCGAGATATTTTTCGAGCAGCGGTTTTATTTCCTTGATCCCGAACAGCAACTCATCGGAGAAGGCCTTGATGTTGACCAGCGGCGCGCGAAGGTCGTGGGAAATGATGTACGCGAAGTTCTTGAGCTCTTCATTGGTCTCCGCCAGCTCCTCGGAATAGCTCTTCAGCTGCGCTTCGGCGCGTTTGCGCTCCGTG
>JBGPHF010000198.1:0-4472 GCA_041484215.1 Nitrospirota bacterium | reverse complement strand
TCCTTGATATCGGCCATGCTTTCCTGCTTGTGACCGACAAGGTTCCGAAGGATGCGCTCACCGACTTGCTCGACGTCATGCTTGCGCTCCCGCAAGTACTCATCCTCGATCAGGTCGAACTTGAGCCCGATCGACGCGATGGTCTCCTTGAGGGCGCCCTCGGCATTGATATGCGCGTCCTTGATTTTTTTTACAGTGCCCTCGACGAGCATCTTGTCGTCGAGAAGCATAATGTGCGTGTCGAGAATGTACAGGTGCGATTTCCCGATACCCTTGCTGAAACTTTTTTTAAGGTCCAGGAGCTGCGCCTTGGAAAATTCGACGGCCCGTTTGAACCGCGACACCTCTTCCTTGACGCTGACCTCCTCGATTCGCCGACCCGCGACAACGACCTTGCGCCGGTCAAGGAGGTACGCCCTGCCGATCACGATGCCCGGAGACGCCATAACGCCTTTATAAATTTTCTCGTGCATTCTTCGTTCCCTGTCTCCTGATGCCCGTCAGCCTCTTATTCCTTTTCTCCGAATTTTTCCTTAAACAGTTGCTCGAGCCCCGACAAGGCCAGTTCTTCATCATCGCCGTTCACCTGAAGCACAACACTCGTGCCTTTAGCCGCCGCCAGCATCATGATGCCCATGATGCTCTTACCGTCCACTTCGAGACCGTCCTTGCTCAAGGTGATCTTCGCCGTATACGCATTCGCGGACTTGACAATCTGGGCCGCTGCCCGGGCGTGCAGGCCCAACTTGTTTTCAATAAGAAGCTCTTTTTTCTTCATAAGCCTACTCCCGCGAACGCCAAGGCGAGACTGACAGCAGCAAGCCCGAGCATGAGTTTTACCGGCGACCCCCCTTTACGCAGGGCCGCGGCAAGTACGACCGTTATCACCAATCCGGAAAAAGCCGTGACGACGCCGGGAACGTGAAGCGCGGTTTTGAATTCCGGCCTCCACTGCGGCGCCATGCCGAGCATCCCTCCCAGCACGGCGAGGCAAGTCGCTTTGAATCTTCGCGCCATTCTCATGAACGGATAATGAGCCATGAGCGCCACGACGTCGCCCGCGCTCCGGTAGCCCCACACAAGCGCGCCTGCCCTGAGCCAGAGATGCCCGATGTTATACGGGAGCAAAAACAAAAGCGGCGCCCACCATGCGCCTATCAAAAGCGCGGTTACGCCGATTACCGATACGAGGGGCTTGAGCCCCCCCCAGAAGAAACTGTCGCCAAGCGCTCCCAGCGGCGCCATCAGAGCGTTCTTCATCGAAGATGCGTCCGAAGCCCCGCCCAGCCCCGCGGCCCGGTCTTCCTCGGCATGCGCAACGGCGCCCAGGATAAACGACGCGAGGTAGGGCTGCGTGTTGAAATACTCCATATGCCGGTTCAGGCGCGATCGGTATTCCTCAGTGTCAGGGTACAGCCTCTTTAATACCGGCTGAAGCGCGTAGGCAAAACCGAGCGACTGCATTCGCTCGAAGCTCCAGGACGCCTGGATCAAGAACGAGCGAAGAAACACGCGTACGAAGTCCGACCGGTGAACATATTTATTTTGCGTATTCATGAGCTCAGGTTCCTACTCCCGAACGAACAGAAAAAAATTCTACGTGTGCCGTTCGCGGTAGAGCGCGGAGAAATATCCGGCCGCGATGACCGACAGAACGATAATACCCGCGGGTGCGTGGAACAGCAGCGCCATGACCGCCGCCAGAATGAACCCGAAAAGGAAAAACCGGTCCAGCGTCTCGATCGATAATTTTCGAGCCACCACCGCCGCTCCGAGCAGCGGAAGCAGTTTTACAAAAAGCTCCATGGCGTCGTGAAATGGCGCCGACATTCTTGTAAACAGCAAGACCGCCAACAATCCCGCGGGGATAAAAATAAGGTGCAGTAGGAAAGACTTGAGGAAAAAAAAAGTCAAGCCCTTCAGGTGCGCGCACGTCAGTTTGTGATCGGCGTTTTCTCCCGTCGAGGACAGTGCCTCGTCAACCAGCCGGGAATTGCGTTTCCGCACGACTCCGTCGACTATCATCGTAAGCGGCACCATGCCGGCGGTCAGAAGAATGCCGAACCCCACGAGATCGAGTCCTGCCCTGCCGCCGCTCCCCAGCACGGCAATCGCCGTTCCGGCAATCGCCCCAATCGTGGCATCAGCGGGAACGAAGGTCCCGACGGGCATATCCAGCACCCACAGCAACTCCAGCGCTGCGCCGACTATCATGCCCGCGGTTGCATCTCCAAGGAACCACCCGGTGAGGGGCCCCACGACGATCGGCTGGGACAGCATAAGTTGCCCCACCGCCGTCCTGTCGAGTCCGACGATCCCCCCGCCGAAAGCGACAGCGATGACAACGATCAGGGTGTGCAGATCGAACACCGGCATGGTATTATTTACCCTTTTGCTTACAGGAAACTTGGCGCGAGAGAAAGAGTTCATCGAGCGCCAGACGTTTCTGCGTCGGTACGCTCTGCACGTGGACCTTCACGCCCCGCGCCATGATTTCCCTGAGCGCGTCAAGATCGGCGTCATCGACGGCAACGACATCGATCAGTTTGCGTTTACCGGGCACATAGTGCATTCCCCCGATGTTGAGCGCCGGGCATTCCAAGCCGAGCCTGAGCGCCCGCAAGACATCCGCAGGGTTGGAAAAGAGCAGTATGGCCCGTTCCTTGACGAACGTACGCAACTGGCCGCAAATTTCCTCGACCGTGCCGATCGACACCTTGAGCCCCTGGGGCACTGATATCTCCAGGATCGATCTCTGGAGCGTGTTGGCGGCTACGCGGTCGTCGGCGACCAGAATGCAAGACGCTTTTAAATAATTGACCCAGCCTTCCACCACTTGTCCGTGGATCAAACGATCGTCTATCCGCGCCAGGACGATCATAAAAATTATTTCTTGCCCTTCAGCATCTGGCTTGCGATTACGACGCTCTTTTGCGCCGCCTCCTGGACGAGTTTTGCAAGCTCGGGCAGCGGTTTTTCATCCCGGTGATTCGCGAATTTGATCAGCATAGAAAGATTGACGCCGGTTACCACCTCAACGGAGTCGTTCAAAAAGGCCAGCGCGATGTTGGAAGGAGTGCCGCCGAACATGTCGGTAAACAACATAACGCCCGTCTTGCGGTCTACTTTTTTTATGGCGGACTGGATCTGGTCCCTGAGCATTTCAGGAGCGCTCTCCTGTTTTACGCTCACCGTCGCCACCGCTTCGATCTTCCCCACGATCATCTCGGCGGCCTTCACCAACTCGGCGCCCATGTCTTCATGACATACCACCACAAGTCCGATCATACTCGACTCCTTTCAAACGCGGGAGGGTAGTTAACCCCCGATTTCCCGGTGTTTCACGTTGACGTCGTACCCCAGCCGTCTCAGACGTTCGGCAACGGTAAGTGCGACCGCGACGGAACGATGCCGGCCGCCGGTGCACCCAAAGCCGATCGTGAGATAGCTCTTTCCCTCTCGCCGATAGCGCGGCAGGAGAAATACGAGAAACTCCTCCAATCGGTCGAGAAACTCCGCTGACTCGGCGCTCGCAATTACAAAATCCCGGACCCGGGGATCCTCTCCGGTAAACTCCCTCAGTTCCGGCACAAAATGAGGGTTCGGCAGAAACCGCAGGTCGAACATCAAGTCCAGGTCGTAGGGCATGCCGTACTTATATCCAAAGGTGATCAGGGTGATCACCATGGGCCTGTCCGCGCCTCCCTCGGCATATTGCCGCTCGACGGCCTGGCGCAGATCATGGACCGTGTAGTCCGTGGTGTCGATTATCCGGTCCGCCAGCTTCTTGACCTCTTCCAGCGCGGCCCGTTCTTTTCTGATTCCATCCAAAAGCGGCGTCAACCCACGCGCAAGAGGATGCGGCCTCCTCGTCTCGCTGAAACGCCGCACGAGCGCCTGGTCGGAGGCATCCAAAAACAGCAGTTCGACTGCGGCACCCTGCGCCTTGAGCCCCGTGTAGCGGGACGGGAACCGTTCGGGAAAATCCTTTTCTCTGATGTCTATACCGATGGCGGATCGCGCGGCCTCGTCCGACCCCTTGGCAAACTCGACGAACGAGGCGAGCAGCGCAAGAGGCAAGTTGTCCACACAGTAATATCCCATGTCCTCGAAGGCCTTGAGCGCGGCGCTCCGACCGGACCCGGACAACCCGGTAACGATAACCATGCGCGTCGGCGTCATGCCGTAAGCCTCTTGACAAGCTTGCGCTGCAGGTCACGCGCCGTAAATATGCCGCGGTTTTTGAGCATCTGGTTCCTCGCGGCGACTTCAATGAGCGTCGCCATGTTGCGTCCCGTTTTCACGGGCAACCTGAGGTAGGGAATATTGATCCCGAAGAGCTTATAGCGCCGCTCGCGAAGCCCGACGAGGCTGTACTGCTGGCCTTTTTTCCACTCTTCCAACTCCACCACCAAACCTACCTTGCATGACCCTATCGTGGCCGTTTCACCATAGAGGGCCCGAACATTAAT
>JBGPHF010000197.1:0-4474 GCA_041484215.1 Nitrospirota bacterium | reverse complement strand
CCTGGATTCCAACAGCCGATCACCCTTGGAAGAAGCTCTTTCTGTCAAAGCGAACAAGGAAGGAACGGCAAATAGCTGTTCCCTAAAAAGCGGACATTTCTATTTTGGTTATAATAGGACATTTCTATTTTGGCTTGACACTTTTTTTATTAGTGTTGACAGCGCCTCTCTGGCAATTTACTCTTCATAAAGTACCAATTTCCGCCGTAATCCAAAATCCTCGCCGCGCTGAGTGAAAGGAGGTGATCGTATGACTTCCCAACTGGCTCTCCGCAAAAGCGGTAGCAGGCTGTTCCAGCAATTTGTCCGGCCCCGTGCTCGCGGGTCACCGCTTGTGGGGCTTTCGGTGTAACAACGCCGACCTTCGCAAAACAATGCGCCGGGATCACACACGACCGGCGAGTTCCATTCGTTTATAATCTTTCCTATTATCCAAGGAGGATTCCATGCAAAACGTACTGACCTATGATGGTAAAGACCTGCAAACAGGAGCATCGTTCGTCGCAGAACCCCAGGAACTCTATGTTGACCGCCTCAATAGGGCGATTGACGAATTCAACACAAGACTGAAATACATCGACCGCCGGAGTCAGGACTCAACGGCGAATCCGGACGAGCTCCTGATCGTAACGACGAAGGCCATCATGGAGATGAGCGATGCGTGTGAGGCTTTCGAACAAAAGGGAGCGATTGACAAAGCCGTTTTGAAGCAGGCGCAGGTCTCTTTTCGTGAAAAGACGCGCGAGCTGATTTCCAAGAGTTATTTCATGAATCGCGCGCGCACCTGGCCGCAGGGTTACGCGGGAGACTTCGAGACGCTCGAAGGAATCTACCGCGACCTCCCGAAGTCCGACGGCGTCGGCTATTATCTGGACCGGTATTTCCTTGCGACAGCGCTGCCCGCCGCGGTCCGCGCCCGAAAAGAGACCCTCCGAGGTCTTATAAAAGACGAACTCGGCAAACGGCGCAGCCCGGGCGTACTCGACCTCGCTTGCGGGTCCTGCCGTGAGGTCCTGGAGCTGGCGCCGGAAATCAAAGAGTCGGGAGCCCACTTCACCTGCATTGATTTCGATTCCGCTGCGCTCGACTTTGCGGCGGGCCGCCTGGCCTTCGCCGGGATACCGGCGGAGCAGGTGGCGTTCCGGAAATACAACGCACTCAAGATGATAAAGCATGATCGAAACGTCAAAGAGTTCGGGATGCAGGACGTCATCTACAGCGTAGGTTTTTTCGACTATCTGCAGGACGAAACACTGATCGCGCTGCTGGCTTCCCTCTATGCTCTCCTGAACCCGGGCGGCACGCTGATAACGTCGTTCAAGGACTGCCGCCGCTACCGGGCCCAGGAATACCATTGGTTCGTGGACTGGGACGGATTTCTCCAGAGGACCGAGGAAGACAGCCGGGAGGTGCTTTTGCGGGCGGGCATCCCCGCTGATTCCGTTACATCGGTGCGCGAGGCCTCGGAGGTAATACTTTTTCTATCGGCGACGAAGTAGGCAATGTCCCCCTTCGGTCGGCCGCCCGTGCTCAAGCGGGGCGCCCGGCCGATGTATTTGACAATGAGAAAACTCGCTGTATAATGAAGTGCATGACCGAGAAAGAAAAATACATAGACGAACAGATATCCTACCGGCTCCAATACTGGATCAGCAAAATGCTGCTTCTCGGCATTATCTATTTTCCGTTCATCGGGCTCGCCGATTTTTTTGTAACTCCCGAAAACCTCAAACGGTTCATGCTGTACCGCCTCCTGGTAACCGCGGTCCTCGCTCTTGCGTATTATTTAAACAAACGCAGAAGGAACATCCGCTATCAGTACGTCCTCATTACCGTTTCCACCCTGTTGTCAGCCGTTGTCATCGAAGCGATGATTTTACGGTTCGGCGGCCACGCCTCAACTTATTATGCGGGTCTGAACCTTCTTATCATTGCCGCGCTCGGCCTGATCCCGTACGGATTTTTTCTGTCCTTGTCGGTCGGCATAGCCATTTACCTGCTCTATCTGGTCCCGATTTTGTTATTCGATACGATCACCTCGCCGCCGGTCTTTATCGTGAACAACATATTCATGATCAGCACGTTCGTGCTCGCCCTGACGTGGCGGGCCTTGAGCCAGAAAAGCATGATCAACGAGCTCAGCCTCCAATACGACCTCCTGCAGGACAAGAAAGAGCTGGAAAAGACGGTGACGGCGTTGCATAAATCCGAGTTGTGGCACCGTTCGCTTTTTGAAAATGCTACCGACGGCATCATCGTCCTTGACCGGAAGGGCATGATCATGAACGCTAACAGCAAGGCATGCGAGATGCACGGGTACACCTGTGAATCGATTATCGGCGTTTCAATCCGGCTGCTTGAGGTGGAACACAACACGGAGATCATGAGTGAAAGGATGGACCGCATCCTGGCCGGCGAGTCGATGGTGTTTGAAACCGTGCATCGAAAACAGGACGGGGCCGGCATCCCGCTGGAAGTCAGCTCAAAAGCGATCTCCATAGGCGGCGAGCTGTTCGTCCAGTCGTTTTACCGTGACATTACCGAGAAGAAAAGAATTCAGGAGCACTTGGCCCAGTCACAAAAAATGGAGTCCGTAGGCGCGCTTGCCGGGGGCATCGCGCATGATTTCAACAACATTTTGACCGCGATCCTCGGTCACACGGAAATAGCCCGTCGCAGCGAGGGATTGGATGAGCAGGCCGTTAAAAGCCTGAACATCATCGAGGAAGCCTCGCGGAGGGCGGGCCGGATGATTTCGAAGCTTCTCGGGTTCGCCCGCAAAAGCAAATATGAATTCCTCCCGCTCAATATCAACGACATAGTGTACGATACCGTAAAACTGCTCGAACGGGTCATCGATAAAACGAACAGCTTGTCCGTCGAGCTCGACAGCCACGTGCCGCTGATCCGGGGGGACATCAACCAACTGGAGCAGGTCGTCATGAACCTTATCGTGAACGCACGCGATGCAATGCCTGGCGGCGGCTGCATATCGATCAGGACGGCTGTGCGAACGGTCTCGAAAAACTCGCCGGACGCGCCGCCTTACGTCCCGGAAGGGGAGTACGTCCTCGTCAGCGTGGCCGATACGGGAATCGGCATACCGGAGCACCTTAAAAATGCCGTTTTTGAGCCCTTCTTCACTACCAAAGAACGGGGAAAAGGGACAGGCTTGGGCCTCTCCACGGTCTATGGAGCGGTCAAGGAGCACAAGGGATATATCGATGTGCAGAGCGAAGTGGGCGCGGGGACCATGTTTACGGTCTATCTCCCGGCTTCGGGCGTCCCCGCTCCGCCGAAGGGACAGATATCGGCGACACTCTCCGGAGGACACGAAACGGTCCTGATCGTCGACGATGAACAGGAAATTCTGCAGTCGATACAGGGTATTCTTACGGGGCACGGCTACACGGTCCTCGTCACCGGTGACGCCGCGGAGGCGGTGAGGATCTTTGGGGAAAAGTCGGGCGAGATTGCGCTGGTGATCACGGACATCGTCATGCCGCGTCTGGACGGCAGAGAACTCATCAGGCGGATCAAAATAACCAACCCCGGGATAAAGATCCTCGCGGTCTCCGGATACACAAGCTATGTCGCTGAAAAAGAGGAAATCAAGGACATCAACGGGTTCCTGCAGAAGCCCTTTGACGCCGACCATCTCCTCTCCACCGTCAGGCGCATCCTCGACCGGAAATCAAAAGATTTCGTCGCTGTCTGACGCAAATCTTCCGGCGCGTACTTCAGGTTGATCAACAAGGCAGCGACTCGGCCTCACCTCGGCCCGGCCTTTACCGGTGCAAGCCGTCTTGCACCAGGACCTGGGTAAAAAGAAAGGGGGCATCGATGAGATGCCCCCTTTCTTAAGTCCATTCCCGGATGTTTAATCCATCTTATCCCGGTTCTTCGGCCGCTTGTTCTGGTCGAGGACCTTTTTGCGAAGCCGAATCGAGGTAGGCGTCACTTCCACGAGCTCGTCTTCTTTGATGAATTCAAGCGACTGCTCAAGCGACAGCTGCCGGTGGGGCACGAGGCGAAGCGCTTCGTCGGCGCCCGAGGCGCGCATGTTCGTCAGCTTCTTTTCCTTGATCACGTTCACATCCAGATCGGTCTCGCGCGAATTTTCACCCACAATCATGCCCTCGTACACAGCCGTGCTCTCGGGGATGAAGAGTTCGCCGCGGGGCTGGATATGGTAGAGGGCATAGGTCGTAGTTTTGCCCGCGCGGTCGGCCACGAGCGCGCCGGTGGCGCGTTTGGCGATCGGGCCCTGCCACGGCTCGTACCCGTCGAAGAGATGGTTCAGGAGGCCGGTGCCCCGGGTGTCGGTCAAAAACTCGGAGCGGAAGCCGATGAGACCGCGCGCCGGGATGCGGAACTCGAGACGAACGCGGCCGTGGCCGTTGTTCGCCATTTTGGTCATGCGGCCCTTGCGGCTGCCTAGTTTCTGCGTGACCACGCCGATGAATTCGTCGGG
>JBGPHF010000196.1:0-4487 GCA_041484215.1 Nitrospirota bacterium | reverse complement strand
TGGAGAAACAGCAGCCACCGGGGATGTTTGGCCGGGACGGTTGCCCCTTTGCCGATCAGGAACGCAATCTGTTCCGGGTTCAAACGCTCCCCCTTGGCGAATTCTCCCGAGGGGCTTCGTCTAACCGCCTTGATGATTTCGGCCATCTCCGTTTTGATGATGTGTTGGCCTACTTTTTCGTGCGTCAGCCCGAACTGTTCGAGGTAGTTGTCGTCGAAAAAATGGCCGAAGGGGCCGTGGCCGATGTCGTGGAGCAGGGCCGCGATGCGCAGCAATTCTTCGATGTAATGTTCGGAGGGACATTCCCGCACAGCGGCCTTGAGAGAAGGGTAGAGGTGCCGGGCAAACCGCCCCGCCAGGTGCATGGCTCCGAGCGAGTGTTGAAACCTGCTGTGCTCCGCCGACGGGTAGACCCAGCGCGCGCTCTGGAGCTGATAAATCTGTCTCAAGCGCTGCATCCAGAAGGTGTCGATCAGGTCTTTTTCGGTCTTTTCTCCCGCGATGCGCGGAGTGGTAAACGAAAGGTAACCGTGGACCGGATCTCCGAGCAACGCCGTCCCGTCATAGAATTCTTCGCCCCTGGTGAGTTCGCGCATGAAGCCATTATACCGGGAATTGGGCACCAGTCAACCGAAAACAGCCAAAAACGGCCCGGGCGAGCCCGTTGCTGCGCACCAACCACAATGAGTACACATCCGGCTGCCGCCGCATTTTCAGCCTGACGAAGATGAATCATTTTGAGTTGCAGCCGGCGGCGACACTATGCTATAGTAGTGCCGATTGTTAGAAATCGGCGGATCGCCGATCTTTGTTAGGAGAACATTCATGAATACCAAGCGGAACGATGCGCCCCTGGGCCATATAAAATCATCAATGGGTCTTGAGATGCAGGTGCGGGACGTGATGACGAAAGACATCATCTCGATAGAAAAATACGACAGCATCATGCGGGTCGCGAACATCTTATCGGAAAAGAATATCAGCGGTCTGCCGGTGGTGGACAAGGAAAAGAAGGTCCTCGGCATCATCACGCAGGCTGACATTCTCTCCATGGTGGGCGTGGGACGGGAACACACGTTTAAGGACTTGCTCAAATATATGCTGGGAGAACCGCTCCCCGAAAAACGAAAGATGGGAGACAGCGTCGGGGACATCATGACTTCCCCCGCGGTTACCATAAAACCCGAAGCCAATATCGCGGAGGCGGTGCGGCTTATGGACGAGAAAAGAATCAGAAGGCTGACCGTGGTGGACGAAAAACTCCGGCTCATCGGCATTCTCACAAGGGCCGATATTCTCAAGGCCGTGATCAATAAATTGAAGTAGGCTTGCGTGCGGGGAATGCGCCGAGCGGCGCGGTCACGGCAGAATATACGCCTGCGAACCCGTTTCAACAGCATAGAACAGGGAAGAAAAGTCTTTCTTTGACAACGCAAAGCGCACGAACCCGGGTTCCGATTCCCGGAGCGCCGGGGGCCGGATACCCTGCAAAAGGAAAGCGCTCCCGAACACCAAGGCATTCCGTTCCTTCGGGTCTTCGACCTTTCCGGTAAGCGTCGTTGCGCCGCGAACAAGCGCCTCAATACGTCCGGATACGACCCGTAGCGGTAGGTCCTTGAGTATCCTGTTCTTATACCTCAGCTGTGCGCTTCGTGCCGCGATATGCAGCACGAGGTACTTCGAGTCCGACGCGTACATCGTTTTCTGAAACAACAGATAGTCCTGCTCTTGCTTGAGGGACTCAATCCTCGCGGTCAGCCGCCCTTCCTGCTCCAGCAGCTTACCTCGCTCCTCGGTCCCTTCTTCCGCGCCGGCCGCCCCAACGAACAGGAACGCGCACAAAAGTCCCGCGGTTACCCCTATCTTATTGAACGCTTTCACTCTCACCCTCAATACAGGTACACCTTCGTCCCTATCTTCACCGTATGATACAGCTTTTCCAGGTCATCATCTCCGACGGATATGCATCCGTGCGTAAAATGGGTCCCCAAGAGTTCAGTCCACTTGGTCCCGTGTATCTTATAGCCGTTCCCGAGGATAAGGGCGTACTTTCCCAGCACGCCTCGTACGATCCGATCCGGGTCGTTTTCCGCGGGCACCGGCATGTTTTCTTCCACATAAGACCAATCCGGCCTGATCCAGACAGGATTGCGTTCTTTTCCGAGCACCGTGAGCGAACCCATGGGGCTCTCGAAATACCATTTCCGCCCCGCCTCCGATTTTATGAGCTGCCGGCTGCCGGTTCCCACCTTGGTCGTCAACAGGAGGGAATCGTTTTGCCGCATCGTGAGGCGGTTGCTTTCCGTGTCTACGACCAGGAAAATATCGTCGTTTTCCTGGGCCCGCAGCATGTTTTTGAGTCCCTGGTTCTCTTCTTCGAGGAGCGCCGCCTCCCGCTCCAGGGTTTGAACATGAGCGCGGAGCCCTTCAAGAGAAACGACGCCCGGGACATCCTCAGACCTCCCTGCTGACGGGGACGAGCAGAACAGCAAGCACGCAAACACTGCGCTCGTTTTAAGCATCAGCTGTATCTTATTCCTCATTCTGCACTCCCCGATCCGCATCGAGAAATATCTTGCCGGGATTCAGGATATTGTTCGGATCGAGCGCCTGTTTTATTTTTTTCATGGCGCCGAGTGCCCCGGGGCCCAGTTCCATGGGAAGGTAAGCGGCCTTGGACAAGCCGATGCCATGTTCTCCGGTAATGCTTCCGCCGAGACGAAGCGTGGCCTCGAATATTTCCCTGACCGCCTTTCCCGCTTTTTCCGCTTCGGCTTCTTCGATCATAATATTAGTATGGATATTGCCGTCTCCGGCATGTCCGAAATTGACGATCAGCACTTCATATTTTTTGCTTATCTCGCTTATGACGCGAAGAAGCTCGGGGATTTTGCTCCTCGGCACCACGATGTCCTCATTCACCTTTTTCGGTTTTATGGCATAGAGCGCCGGAGAAATCGAGCGCCGCGCCTTCCACAGCCGTTCACGTTCTTCCGCGGTCTCGGCCCGCAAAAGGCGTATTGCGCCCGCCTTTCGCGCAAGCTCTTCCACGCGGCCGATCTCCCGGGCCGTCGAATCCGCGGGCCCGTCGAGTTCGACGAGCAGCATCGCGGCCGCGCCGCCCGAGAGGTCCTCTTTGAGATAGCGTTCCACGGCCCGGAGCGCCTCCTGATCCACGAACTCGAGCGCCCGGGGAAGGATGCGGTTCGCGATGATGCTGGAAGCGGCGGACGCGGCTTCGTCGATCGTTTGGTAAAACGCCGAAAGCGTTCTTACGCTTTCGGGCAGCGGCAGCAGCTTGAGGATGATCTTCGTCGCGATGCCGAGCGTCCCTTCGGAGCCGACCATGAGCTTCGTGAGGTCGTATCCGGCCACGCTTTTTGCGGTACGAGCGCCGGTGCGGATAATCTCGCCGGTGGGCAAAACAACTTCGAGACCGAGAACATAATCCTTGGTTACGCCGTATTTCACCGCGCGCAGCCCGCCGGCGCATTCAGCGACGTTCCCCCCCAGCGTGCAGAACCGGTGGCTGGCCGGGTCCGGTGGATAGAAAAGCCCCCGGGCTTCGACCGCGCGCTGCAGGTCTCCGGTCACCACGCCCGGCTCCGCCACGGCAATCAGATTGTCCTCGTCGATCTCCAGGATATTGTTCATCCGTTCGAGGGACAGGACGACACCACCCCTGACGGGCACCGAGCCTCCGGACATGCCCGTCCCCGCGCCGCGGGGAACCACCGGGAACCGCTCGCCATTCGCCAGGACAAGGATACGTGAGATTTCTTCCGCCGTGGACGGACGCGCAACCGCCCACGGGAGGGACTCCCGCTGCGTGGCATCGTAGGAATATACAATGAGTTCTTCAGGCGAGGTGAAAAGATTGTCGGGGCCTACGATTGCCTTCAGTTTGTCAACGACGGTCTGCTTAAGCATATACGCTATAATCGACATCCGGGAATATATTGTCCTTGTATTCTATATCCCTGAGCCATCCTTCGTCAAGAGCATTTGCTCTGATATCGTCGTACAGTCTCGTAAAGCGAAGTACGTGTTCCTTGGTTCTCCTGACTGCGTACTCCACGTGGCTGCCGGTTTTCATAATGAAAGCCCAGTCCGAACTCTGCGCCAGCAGCACTTCCCGTGCCGCCTGGTTCAGCGCGCGAAGGAGGAGTCCTTCGGCTTGGGGATAGGCCTGGGCGAGTTCGACCATACGCTCGGCGGCCTTGTGCAGATGCCGGTAGATCCAGTCGTTCGAGCCGTCGAGCCAAACTTCCGAATATCCTTTGTAGCCCCAGCTCGACATCGACGGCGCCGACACCTGGTACGTCGGATTTTCCGCAAGATACTCAAGAGGCGTAATGAGGCGTACCGTTTTCTGATCACAGGCGGTTTTGCGGATAAGGTAATTGAGCCAATCCGGCCCCTCGAACCACCAATGGCCGTAGAGCTCCGCATCATAGGGAGCGACGATGATGGGTTTGCGGTCCTGG
>JBGPHF010000195.1:0-4515 GCA_041484215.1 Nitrospirota bacterium | reverse complement strand
TGTGCCAATCACGCTTACCGAGAACCAGACATATTATTGGCGAACGCGGGCATTCGACGGCAGCCTCTACAGCCCCTGGATGACCCAGGCGTCCTTCATGGTAAACACGGCCAACGATGCCCCGTCCGCTCCGAAGCTCTCTTCACCCACGGACGGGAGCAGCGTGGCAACGCTTACACCCACGCTCGCGATCGTGAACGCGACCGACCCGGACAGCCCGAACCTTACGTATGATTTCGAGGTCTACTCCGGCGGAGCGCTCGCTGTAAACCAGTCAGGAGTCAGTAGCCAGGAGTCAGGAGTAACATCCTGGACAATGCCGACGAACCTTGCGGACAACACCGCATATCAGTGGCGCGCGCGGGCTTATGACGGCAACCTCTACGGTCCGTGGACAGCCATGGCAAACTTTATGGTACATACGCCGCAAACCGGCATTACGGCAACGATCGATTTCGATCCGGACACGCTGAACAAGTCGAGCAACGGCGCCTGGGTCGTGGTCTACATAGAGCTTCCAGCGGGCTACAACGTCAAGGACATCGACATCTCATCGATCAAGCTCGAAGGGGCCATCCCCGCGGAGACGTGGCCCTACGCGATCGGGGACCACGACAAGGACGGAATTCCGGACCTCATGGTCAAGTTCAAACGGAGCGACGGGATTCGGATTCTGCCGCTCGGAGACAAAGTCACGGTGCATGTGACGGGGAAGGCGGGAACGACGACGTTCGAGGGAGTGGATGTGATACGAGTGATGCGGTAAATGATTTTCGAGCGAAGGGGTCTGGTTATCCAGGCCCCTTTTTTTACGGTACGCTCCCATGACGACCTGCTCCAGACTTAGAAATTGACATTCCCTCCTTTTCTCTGCTAAGATTCCCCCCAGCCTCAAAAACGCCGCATCGAGTACGATGGCGCCTTTTCCCACGTCATCACCCGCTGAAGACAAAGATTCATGGGCTTGTTCAAGTACATCCACCTGGAGCCCCTTTGGGCCGAAATCACTGAAACCCTTGAAAACAGTGAGGGGAAGAAGAATGTCAATTTCAAAGGCTGACCCCATTCGGGGGAAGGTCCTGCGGACGATAGAAAAGCACTCCTTGCTCTCACCCGGAGACCGGGTCGTCGTCGCCGTATCCGGGGGGCCGGACTCGGTTTGCTTGCTGAGCGTGCTTCGGGAACTGTCCAAGGACTTCGGCCTGACACTCCACGTGGCCCATCTTGACCATATGTTCCGCGGCAAGGAGTCCGCGGACGAGGCGTTGTTCGTAGCCGATCTTGCGAAAAAGCTCGACCTCCCGGCCACCGTCGAAAAAATCGACGTGCCCGCCTTCTGCCGCGAGCGAGGCCTGTCCTCTCAGGCCGGCGCGCGGGAAGCACGGTACGGTTTTTTGCAGCGCATAGCGGATGATGTGGGAGCTTCGCGTATCGCCACGGGGCATACCGCGGATGACCAGGCGGAAACATTTCTCATGCGGCTTGTAAGAGGCGCGGGAATATCCGGCCTTTCCGCGATCCCGCCGCTTCGGGGCAACATCATCAGGCCGCTGATCGAATGCACGCGGCATGAAGTCCTTGAGCACCTCCGGTCGGCCGGCCTGGCGTTCAAGACAGACTCTTCGAATGCCAAACCGGTCTATACGCGGAACCGGATCAGGCTTGAGGTGCTGCCTGTCCTGAAAAGCTTCAACCCCCGGATCGTGGAGACGCTTGCCATGGAGGCGGCGCTGCTCCGGGACGAGGATGAAGCCGTGGAAGCATATCTGAGCGGGATTGTGGAGAGCGCCTGTCTGCGGAAAGATGACCTGCTCTCGGTGAAAAGGGGCGCTTTTGACGCCCACCCGCCGGCATTCCGCCGCAGGCTGCTCCGGCAGATCACGGGGCTAGCGGGACTGGAACCGTCGGCGCTGACTCGCGCGCAGGTGAACGAGGCGCTTTCGTTCATGGCCGTTGTCCAAACAGGCAGGACCATGAGTCTCCCTCAGGGCCTTACGATCACTCGTGAGTACGACCGTTTTATTTTCGCGGCAAAACCGCTTACAGCCGGTTTTTCACAGGTCCTTACCGTGCCCGGAAATACGGCAATTCCGGGCCTCGGCGTGACCGTCGAGACAGCGATATCGGACGGCCGGGAGCCGGAGGGAGAGGAAAAGGATTCAAATTATATCTGGCAGGCCAGGTTCGATTATGATAAGATAGGGCCGTTGTTGACGATGAGAACGAGACGTCCCGGAGACCGGTTTCAGCCCGCGGGCATGGGGGGCAGAAGCAAGAAGATACAGGACTACTTCGTGGACGAAAAAATACCGCGCAGGAAGCGGGACAGTCAGCCGCTGCTGGCGGCGGAGGACGAGATTCTCTGGGTGGTCGGCCTGCGGACTGACGAGCGGTTCTTGCCGGGCGAGGACGCGAGCAGAGTGCTGGTGGTGACGGTAAAACGTGAACGGTGAGACGCAAAAGTATTTTTGTCCTCATACCGTTCGCAGCTCACGCCTGACGCTTCACGATATTTTCCCATTTTGGAGGAACACATGGTCGGCATCGATTTCGGCAAACCGCTTTTTACGAGCGAGGAAATTCAGAGAAAAATTCATGAGCTCGGCACGCGTATTTCCGCGGACTACGCGGACAGGGAACTGATCGTCGTCGGCGTGCTCAAAGGCGCGCTTTTCTTCATGTCGGACCTGCTCCGCGCCCTCAGGATTTCCGTGCGCATGGATTTCATTCATTGCACGAGCTCCGCTTCCCAGGACCGGGAGCACCCCGTCCACATCCTCTCGGACATGAAAGAAGACATCGCGGGCAAGCACATTCTCCTGGTCGAAGACATCATGGACTCCGGCGTGACCGTCGAATACTTGAAGCGCATGCTGGTGAACCGGGGGCCGGCTTCCCTCAAGGTCTGCGTGCTATTGGACAATCCCGACCGCCGTCAGGTGAAGATCGAAGCGGATTACCCGGGGTTCCGGATTCCGAACAAATACGTCGTGGGCTATGGGCTCGACTATAAGGAACGATACCGCAACCTGCCGTACATCGCCGTTCTTCCCCTGGAAGAGCGGCAATGCTAAGGCCGAGAGGGGACAAAACTGTTGTTTCTCCGCCGCCCCTGTGTTATTATTTAAAAATATTCGTCAGGCAAACGCCTGAAACTCTTCAGGAGGATTCGATCACGTGAGTGCTTTCTACAAAAATCTTGCACTGATCCTTTTATTCGTCGTGGTGTCGGTGCTTATTTTCAACCTGTTCAACCCGGTTAATCCCACCGCGGAGCTGTTGCCGTTCAGTTCCGTCATGGATAAAATCACCAGCAGCGAGGTCAACGACGTCACGATCAAGGGCGCCGAGATGACCGGCAATTTCAAGACGGGCAAGTCCTTTAAAACGAACCTCCCGGACTATCCCGACCTCGTCAAGGACCTTCGGGCCAAGGGGGTCAAGATCAATGCCGAGCCCGTGAAGGAGTCCGCCTGGTACAATTTCCTCGTGGTCTGGGCGCCGCTCATCCTGATGGCGCTCTGGTTCTTTTTCATCATGCGTAACATGCAGATGGGGGGGAACAAGGCCATGTCGTTCGGTAAGAGCAAGGCCAAGCTCCTGAACGAAAGTTCCAAAAAAGTGACTTTCAACGAAGTGGCCGGCATGGACGAGGCAAAAGTCGAGGTCCAGGAGATCATCGAGATACTCAAGGACCCGCAGAAGTTCCAGAAGCTCGGCGGCAAAATTCCCAAGGGCGTGCTGCTCGTCGGCCCTCCGGGCACGGGCAAGACACTCCTTGCGCGCGCCATCGCGGGCGAGGCGGGCGTGCCGTTCCTGTCGATCAGCGGTTCGGACTTCGTCGAGATGTTCGTGGGCGTGGGCGCTTCGCGCGTACGTGATTTGTTCGAGCAGGGCAAAAAGAACGCGCCCTGCATCATATTCATCGACGAGATCGACGCCGTAGGGCGGCACCGCGGCGCGGGCCTGGGCGGCGGTCACGATGAACGCGAACAGACCTTGAACCAGCTCCTCGTCGAAATGGACGGGTTCGAGAGCAACGAGGGCGTGATCCTCGTGGCGGCAACGAACCGCCCGGATGTGCTCGACCCGGCGCTCCTTCGGCCCGGAAGGTTCGACCGCATGGTAATGATCCCGCGGCCGGACTTGAACGGCAGGATCGGCGTGCTCAAAGTGCATACCCAGAAGATCAAACTCGCGCCGCACGTGGACATCGAATCCATCGCGCGCGGCACCCCCGGCCTCTCCGGCGCGGAGCTCGCGAACCTCGTGAACGAAGCGGCGCTTTTGGCGGGCAGAATGGGAAAAACGCAGGTTGAAACCGACGACTTCGAACGCGCCAAGGACAAGATTTTGATGGGCCTTGAGCGCAAAAGCATGCTTATCAGCGACGAGGAAAAGAAGAACACGGCCTACCACGAGGGGGGCCACACCCTGGTTGCGCGGCTGATCCCGGGCACCGACCCGGTGCACAAGGTCTCTATCATCCCGCGCGGGATGGCGCTGGGCGTTACG
>JBGPHF010000194.1:0-4517 GCA_041484215.1 Nitrospirota bacterium | reverse complement strand
CCCCACAACCGCTAAATCGTATTTCGGCACGCGGTTACCTCTCAAAATAAAAGAGGAAACAGGTTATCTCTACGAGCATCCCATTTCCTCCTTGAATGTTTACTCCGACGACTGCACGCTGCTGCTTTACTGAGTTTTTGCTTTGTCCCGAAGCGCTTCTTTGTGCGAGAGACGGATCTTGCCTTGCCGGTCGATCTCAAGCACTTTCACGAGCACCTCATCGCCTTCCTTGAGCGCGTCCGTGACTTTCTCAAGCCGTTCTTCGGATATCTGCGAAATATGGAGCAAGCCATCGGTGCCGGGGAAGATCTCCACGAATGCGCCGAAATCCATGATTTTCCTGACCTTGCCCATATAGATCTTGCCGACTTCCGCGTCCTGCACGATTCCCCGGATGATCTCTTTTGCCTTGTTCGCCGCTGCTTCATCCGACGACGCGATATTGATGATGCCGCTGTCCTCGATGTCGATCTTGGCTCCGGTCTGTTCGACGATGCTGCGTATCACCTTGCCGCCGCTCCCGATCACGTCCTTGATCTTGTCAGGGTTGATCTGCATGGTGATGATCCTGGGCGCAAAGGGGTTCAATTCCTTGCGCGGAGTCGCGAGCGTCTCGAGCATCTTGCCGAGGATATGCAGCCGGCCGTCTTTTGCCTGCTGGAGCGCCGTGCGCATAACGTCGATCGTGATCCCTTCGATCTTCATGTCCATTTGCAGGGCGGTGATCCCTTTGCTCGTTCCGGTGACCTTGAAGTCCATGTCTCCGAGGTGGTCTTCCAGCCCCAGAATGTCGGAAAGCACGATGACCTTATTACCTTCCTTGATGAGTCCCATGGCGATGCCGGCGACCGGCGCCTTGATCGGTACGCCTGCGTCCATGAGCGCCAGCGTCCCGCCGCAGACCGTGGCCATGGATGAAGAACCGTTTGACTCGAGGATATCCGACACGATCCTGATCGTGTAGGGGAATTCCAGTTTGGTCGGGATCATTGCTTTGAGCGCGCGTTCTGCGAGAGCTCCATGTCCCACCTCACGCCTTCCCGGCCCCCGCAAAGGCTTTGTTTCGCCCACGCTGAATGGAGGGAAATTATAGTGCAGCATGAACGTCTTGAAGTATTCACCTTCCAAGGAGTCGATTCGCTGCTCGTCCTCGGACGTTCCGAGGGTGGTCACGACCAGGGCCTGGGTCTCGCCGCGCGTAAAGAGCGCAGAACCGTGCGTCCGGGGCAGCAGGCCGACCACGGAACTGATGGGTCTGATCTGGTCGGGCTTTCTCCCGTCCGCGCGAATGTTCTTTTCGAGGATGATCTTCCGGACCTCATTTTTTTCCAGGTCATGGAAAATCGCCGATATCTGGCGGCCCCGCGTGGGGTCGTCCTCTTTTTTCAGCTTCTGTTTGATCTCATCAAGGATGACGTCGAGCGTCTTCTGGCGCTCCATCTTGTCCGGAATAACGATGGCGGTCAGCATGCGTTCCATGGCAAGAGCGGCCACCTGTTTGGCAAGCTCCTGGTCGATCACGACAACCTTGACGGCACGCTTTGCTTTTCCGACCTTTGCGATCAGATCGTTCTGGAGCGCAACGATCTTCTTGATCTCACGGTGGGCCGTTTCGAGGGCCTCAAGCATCTGGTCCTCGGAGAGTTCATTTGCCCCGCCTTCGACCATCATGATGGCGTCGGCAGTTCCGGCTACCACCAGGTTAAGACGTGTGGTCTCAAGCTCCTTATGATCAGGGTTGATGAGATACTTTCCGTCCACGAAGCCGATCCGCACCGCGCCGATCGGGCCGCGGAACGGGATATCGGAAATCGAGAGCGCAGCCGACGACGCGATCATTCCCATGAGGTCCATAGAGCTTTCGTCACCGATGGACAGAACGCTGGCAATGATCTGCGTGTCAAAATAATACCCGTCCGGAAACAACGGCCTGATCGGCCTGTCGATGAGACGGGAAGTCAGAATCTCTTTCTCGGTCTGTCTTCCCTCGCGTTTGAAAAAACCACCGGGGATCCTGCCGGCAGCATAGGCCCTTTCCTGGTAGTCAACCGTTAGCGGGAGAAAATCAACATTCTCGCGCTCGACCTTGGATGCAACAGCAGTGGACAGGACAACCGTATCGCCGCATCGAACGACAACAGCGCCGCTTGCCTGTTTTGCCATTAATCCCGTTTCCAGGATAAGCTTTTTCCCGCCTATTTCTGTTTCTACCGTCGTTACCATGAAACCTCACTTTTCTCGTACATTCATTTTACTATTTGCGGATGCCGAGCTGGTCAATAACCTGCCGGTACCGGTTCAGATCGTTTTTCTTCAAATAATCCAGATGACGCCGCCTTTGGCCGACCATTTTCAGGAGACCCCTCCGTGAATGATGGTCATGCTTGTGCGACTGCAGGTGCTCCGTCAGATGCGTGATGCGGCCGCTCAGAAGCGCGATTTGCACTTCCGGAGAGCCCGTGTCGGACGGGTGCCTGCGATACGTATTGATCAGACCGGTTTTCTTTTCCTTGTCCATTCAACCGTTCCTCCTTTCTTGAGTATTTCCAAAACATGCTAAACTATCATATTTTCAGGACATTGTAAAGTATTTTATTATTGCCTCAAGAAAAAACAAGTTCCGGTTTGAGCCACCCCTGGTCAATGGTCGCCAGCGCCAGCAATCTCCCCGAATCATCGTGGATGCGCAGAGTGCGTATTTTCACCGCGTTTTCGAGCGGCTGCCGCAACGAAATCCTGTTCCCGTGGAGTATTTTTCTCGACTCCTCGGCATCCACGGTTACGATCGGGAACTCGACAAGCGCCGTGTCCATCGGGACGAGAAGCTCTTGCAGCTGTCCTCGCGCCGCGACCTCGGCCAATCTTCCGAGAGTTGCCGCGTCATCGATCCGAAACCTGCCTGATCGCGTCCTGACAAGGCTGGTGAGGTGCGCTCCCATGCCCAGGGATTCCCCGATATCCGCGCACAGGGACCGGATGTAGACTCCCTTCGAGCACCGTACGGTCACACTCACCAAAGGATCTTCAAAACCGGTCACGCTTATTTCAGGGATGGTGACCGTTCGCGGTTTGAGCGCCTCAGCCTCCCCTCGTCGAGCGAGCTTGTAGGAAGGCACCCCTCCGATTTTTATTGCCGAGTACACGGGCGGCCGCTGCTGGATCTCTCCGATAAACTCTTTCGTGGCTTCGCGGATTTTTTCCATCGGCGGCGGCGTATAGGCCCGGGTTTCCAGAACCACACCGTCAGCGTCGAGGGTGTCGGTCGTTTCACCGAGTTTCATGACCGCGCGGTACTCTTTCTCGCCCGCCTCGAGATATTGGGCTATCCGCGTTGCCTTTCCGAGACACAGGACGAGCACGCCCGTAGCGAGCGGATCGAGCGTGCCGGTGTGACCCACCCGCTTTTCCCCCGCGATCCTGCGCACGGCCTGCACCACATCGTGCGAGGTCATCCCCGAGGGTTTGTCGATGTTAAGAACGCCGTCCATCGCGGAGAGCGCCCCCCATCTGGGCTTCGATGGTTTTGTTCACGGCGCTGATGACCCGCTGTTTGACTTCCTCGAGCGGGCCGTCGATCGTGCCGCCGGCGGCGTTTTTATGCCCGCCTCCGCCGAACGATTGCGCCAGGCCGGAAAGATCAACCCGGCCTTTGGAACGCAGGCTGATCTTGTACTGCGCCGCGCCGGTCTGCCTGAAGAGGACGGCAACCTCGACGCCTTTTACCGACCGGACGAAATTGATGAAATTGTCGGTATCTTCGGACTTCGTACCGGTCCGGCGGTAGAGCTCGTCGGTGATGACGACCCAGGCGGCCCTGCCGTCGTCGCTCCGCTCCATCCCGGAGAGCACGATGCCGAGGAGTTTAAACCGCTGGTACGAGAGGGATTCATAGACCTGCTCGGTTACGAGCCAGGGGTCGGCGCCTGCTTCGAGCAGGTCCGCCGCGATCCTCATGCTTTTCGGCGTGGTATTGGTATAACGAAAGGAACCGGTATCGGTGAAAATCGAGGTGTACAGGCAGAGCGCTATTTCCCGGTCGATGGGCACACCCAGCTCGCGGATCAAGGCATGGATCATTTCCCCGGTCGCCGAAGCAGAAGGGTCGAGCCACGTGAGGGGCCACTCTTTCGTGTTTGTAATATGGTGGTCGATGTTGATGAGGACTTCCGCCGGATACCTGCCGTCGCACAGGCCGGTCCGCGGAGGTTCGCAATCGAGGACCACCATGGCGTCGTACCTGCCCTCGACCGCCTTCCCCTGCCTGATCCTGTCCGCTGCCGGGAGGAAGCGATACACCTCGGGCACGGGATCGAGGTTGTGCACGACGACCGACTTTTTTAATTTTTCCAGGGCCAGCATGAGCCCAAGTTGCGACCCGAGCGCGTCGCCGTCCGGATTTACGTGCGCGGAGATCAGGATGGTTTTGCAGCCCAGCAGCGCCTGTGCAAGCTTCGCCGGATCATTCATCTCCCGGGTCCTTTTTGTCCTTCTCCTCGATGGCACGCAAAAGCTCCATG
>JBGPHF010000193.1:0-4521 GCA_041484215.1 Nitrospirota bacterium | reverse complement strand
TGCGCCGGTGTAGCCTGCAGTGGCAGTTGCAACATCAACCGCCTTGGAAGAATATGCAGGCGTAGAATTCGCTCCAGCGGCCAGATTATCGAAATTCCATTGGGCCAGAGTCACCGGGCTGGGACAGGAAGAAGACGGCGCAGGCGGGACCGGCGTGTTATTGACCGTAAGCGCGGCGCTGGCAAAGTGCCCCGTGTCTACGGAGCCTGCAAAAAGATGATTCGAGATGTTGGTATATATCCCGTTCGTAGGAACAGTCACATCAACCTGGATGGTGCAACTGCTGTTCGCCGCAACCGTGCCGTTGCTCAGTGTTATCCCGGCGCTTCCAATTGCCAATGCGGCCCCGCTGTTGTCGGTAAGGGCGCCGCCGCAGGTATTCGTCGTCACGGTGTCGGAGAGCGTCATTGCGCCGGGCGACGTCGGGAAAATATCCGTGAAATTCAGCCCGCTCACCGCGCCCGCATTCGGATTGGTCAGCGAGAAGATCAGCGTGGATACGCTGCCTGCGTTGGTCGTGCTCGGGGAAAAGCTTTTCGAGATCGTCACGGAAGTCGGGTCGATGATGTTCGCGATGCGCGCGCCGGTGGAATAGTCGGCGTTGTAGTGGAAACTGCTGCCGGAGAAGTCGTAGAGCAGGGAATTAAGGGTCGAGCTGGTGCCTCCCCCGCTGAGGATCTTGACCGTGTAAGTCGTGATGACCGTGTCGCCCGTTTTGTAGTCCCCGCCCACGCACGAGCGATAGTAAGGGCTGTTCGGGTCGTTCTCCCACCCGCATGCGTCGGCATACAGATAGGGGTACGCGTTTGAAGGAGTAACGTAAGGAGAAGTATCCGCTGTGTAACTTGTGCTGACGGACAAGACCTGAAAGACGGTGTTCGGAAAATTGATGAATTCCTCGAACTGGTTATATCCGCCGGGGGCTGTGTGACCGTCGAGTTCGATCGTATACGTGTTGCCGACCGTCAGGTTCATGGCCCCGCCGGCCGGGACCGAGACGCTGTTCAGCTTTACGTTGTCGATGCCGTTGCGGCTCTGGGAAACCAGGTGTTCCACGTACAGTTCGCGCGGCACGGGAGTCGAGCCGCCGCCCGACGTGATGTGATAGCGGCGGGTCTGGTCAAAAGCGGCTGAGGTTCTGTTCACCTCGACTTCAAAATAGGCGTCAGCGCAGCCGTCGGCGCCGAAGGTAATCGTGACCGGGCTGGCTGATCCCGAACGCAGATAAATGTAAGTGCCATTATCCGTGCCGCCCGCATCCCATACGAAGGTGGCCGTGTCAGAGGCGCCGTTCGTACCGCCGCACACCTTCGCGCCCACCGGGAAATGATAAGGCCCGAATGCGGGAGTGTTGCTGTCCAGGCCGACGGTGTTCCAGGCATTGGGCGTGAGGGTGTAAGCAGCGGCGGCAGGCGAGGCCGCTATCAGTCCGAACAGCGCCAAGGCTATGGAGCCGCAGATCAACCTCAGGATAGTATGATAACTTCTTGGATTCATCGTTGGTATACTTCCACCGTCATTCCTTCGGCGATAGCCGCAGCAGCGTCACTGTCATCATTTTTATAGAAACTATCCAATTCTCGCAATTCTATGTAATCCTACGTAGTACTTTCAGACCATATCTTACCTTGTCAAATTTTTTAACGCAAGACCTTTTTTATTGTTTTATAATGTGTTACGCCTAAAATCGGAACCTGCCGCCTGCCTGCGGCAGGTTTTTGATTGACAGTGATTCAACCTATTTGGTATAGTACAAAAACCGTTTATTTATAAGGAGTTTTATGTTTCAGCCTTCCTTGGAAGAGTTTAAAAAAAGGACGAAAAAGGGCAATCTCATCCCCGTGTACCGCGAGATCCTGGCGGACATGGAGACCCCTGTCTCCGCGTTCCTCAAGATCGACGACGGAAAGCATTCCTTTCTCCTCGAGAGCATGGAAGGGGGAGAAAAGTGGGCGCGCTATTCCTTTCTCGGCAGCCGTCCCTCGGTCATCGTCCGGAGCGTCGGCCGAAGCGTCGACGTCATCAGGAGCGGGAAAAAAGAACGAACGACTTTCGAGCGGGACCCACTCGAAGTGATCAAAGAGGTCCTGTCGGAGTACCGGCCCGTGACTGATCCCGCGCTGCCCCGTTTTTTCGGCGGAGCCGTGGGGTTCATGGGCTACGATGTGGTCCGGTTTTTCGAGGACCTTCCTGCGCGGGAAAAACAAGGCCTCGATATCCCCGAACTCTTTTTCATGATCACCGACACCCTGGTGATCTTCGACAACGTTACGCACCGTATCAAGGTCGTGTCGAACGCCCATGTGAAAGGCAGGTCCGCAGAGGCTGCTTATAAAGAAGCGACGACAAAGATCAATGCGCTGGTGCGGAAACTGAAAACAGGGGTCAGGGGGCAGGGGGCAGGGGGCAGAGGAAAACGGAAAACAAAAGAGCCTTCGCTCACGTCGAATTTTACCCAGGCGCAGTATGAGCAGGCGGTGCTCAAGGCCAAGGAGTACATCAAGGCCGGCGACATCTTTCAGGTCGTGCCGTCCCAACGCTTCCAGACGAAGATCACGGTCGAACCCTATGAGATCTACCGGGCGCTCCGCCTGATCAATCCGTCTCCGTATATGTATTTTCTCCGCTGCGGAGATACCACGGTCGTCGGCGCTTCGCCCGAGGTCATGGTCAGGCTTGAGGGAGACAAAATCGATTTGCGGCCCATCGCGGGAACGCGGAGGCGCGGAGCAACCGAGGAAGAAGACGCAGCGCTCGCGGAAGAGCTTCTTGCCGACCCCAAGGAGCGGGCCGAGCACATCATGCTCGTGGACCTCGGCAGGAACGACGTGGGCAGGGTAAGCGAGCCGGGGAGCGTTCACGTTTCCGAGCTTATGGTGATCGAGCGCTATTCGCACGTGATGCATATCGTGTCGAATGTGCGCGGCGGCCTTGCGAGCGGCATGGATTCCTATGACGTCATCCGGGCCTGCTTTCCCGCGGGCACGGTCTCGGGCGCGCCCAAGATCCGGGCCATGGAGATCATCGACGAGCTTGAGCCCACGAAGCGCGGGCCTTATGCGGGAGCGGTCGGGTACTTCGGTTTTTCCGGCAACATGGACACCTGCATAACCATTCGCACGCTCGTGATCAAGGACGGTACCGCCTACATCCAGGCAGGTGGCGGGGTGGTCGCGGACAGCGATCCGGCGGCCGAGTACCAGGAAACGGTGAACAAGGCCAAGGCCATGATGCGCGCCGTGGAAATGGCGGAGAAGGGGCTGGATTAGGCAAGCACAAATCACTAAGCACTAAACTCTAAACAATATCGAAATCCAAAATAATTTAGAATTTAGTAATTTGAGGTTTGAATTTGTTTAGGATTTAGTGTTTCGATATTAGAATTTGAGGTACATCATGTTACTGATGATCGACAATTACGATTCCTTCACCTACAACCTGGTCCAGTATCTGGGCGAGCTGGGGCAGTCCCTGCAGGTGTACCGGAACAACAAAATCACGATCACCGAGATCGAGAAAATGAACCCGGAGCGCATCGTGATCTCGCCGGGGCCCTGCACGCCGAAAGAAGCGGGCATTTCCATTGAAACGATCAAGCATTTCGCCGGCAGGATTCCAGTCCTCGGCGTTTGCCTTGGCCATCAGTCCATCGGCGAGGCCTTCGGCGGAGATGTGATCCGGGCGCCCTACCTCATGCACGGCAAAACCTCGATGATCCACCATGATAATAAGACCATCTTCGCGGGCCTGCCGAACCCCTTTGAGGCGACCCGGTACCACTCGCTCATCATCAAGCGTGAAACCCTGCCTCCGGTGCTTGAAGTCACGGCCTGGACCGAAGACGGGATCATCATGGGAGTGCGGCACAAGCAGTTCAAGGTCGAAGGGGTGCAGTTCCATCCCGAGTCTATACTGACCAATGCGGGCAAGGACCTGCTCAGGAATTTTTTGAAACTATAAATATTTGGACGCAGATAACATCGGATGAACGCGGATTAAGCTGAGAGCCGCAAGCCTCGCTTGTCATTCTTTAGTGTATTCATCTGCGTGAATCCGCGAAAATCCGCGTCCTGTTCTGAGGTTTTTATGATCAAAGAGGCCATTGCAAAAGTCATCGCCAGGACCAACCTCGTCGAAGCCGAAGCTGAAGCGGTGATGCGCGAGATCATGCAGGGCGAGGCCACGGACGCCCAGATCGCGTCGTACATCACGGCGCTCCGGATGAAGGGCGAGACGGTGGAGGAGATCACGGGCTCGGCCCGCGTCATGCGGGAGAAAGCCGTGCGCGTGAAGCTCGATGCGAAATACCAGGTGGACACCTGCGGCACCGGCGGCGACATGGCCCATACTTTCAATATCTCGACGACCGCGGCCTTTGTCGTTGCCGCGGCCGGCGTCACCGTGGCCAAGCACGGCAATCGTTCCGTGTCGAGCAAGAGCGGGAGCGCCGATGTGCTCCAGGCCCTGGGCGTGAACATCGAGATGCCTTCTCATCGGGCCGAGGAATGCATCAAGGAAGTC
>JBGPHF010000192.1:0-4548 GCA_041484215.1 Nitrospirota bacterium | reverse complement strand
TCAGCAGGATCGCAAGCATTTCAAGAAAATTGGAAAACGCGGTCGGGTTTTCCAAGGGATGAGCCGAGTTAACGTTGAAGAACCCGCCGCCGTTCGTCCCAAGTTGCTTGATCGCAATCTGTGAGGCAGCCGGACCAAGCGATATGACCTGCTCCTTCATTTCCGCTTTCTCGGTCACGGGATTGCCTTTTTCATCCTTGACCGGGTTGCCTTGGGCATCGAGCTTCGGAATATCATAGGTGATGGCCTGGGTAAGCGAAACGCTCTTATATTCGCTGAAGGTCTGAACAACTCCTGCCGATACGAGCAGCAGTGAGTAAACAAGCGCGAGCGGCATCAGGATATAGAGCGTCGAGCGGGTGAGGTCAACCCAGAAGTTTCCGATGGTTTCTGCCGAGTGCCGGGCAAACCCCCGGATCAATGCAACGAGCACCGCCATGCCTGCTGCTGCGGATACAAAATTCTGCACCCCGAGCCCGACCATCTGGGTGAGGTAGCTCATCGTTGTTTCGCCGCCGTACCCCTGCCAGTTGGTGTTCGTGACAAAACTGACAGCCGTATTAAACGAAGAATCAGGTGAAACTGCCGGGAACTTTTGCGGGTTCAGCGGAAGAAAACCCTGTAAGCGTTGCAAGATATAGAGGAAAAACAATCCCATTGCGCTGAAGAGAAGCACCGCGCCGGCGTACTTCTTCCAGCTCATTTCCTCGTCGGGTTTGATGCCGCAAAGGCTGTAGAAAAAGCGTTCAACAGGCCCAAGCACGCGGTCCAGGCCCGAGGGCTGACCTTCATAAACCCGCGCCATATAGACCCCCAGCGGTTTTGCCAGGAGCAGTAATACGCCAAAATAAAGAACTATCTGAAGTACATCGTTTCCGGTCATGACAATGCCTCCGGCTTAAGAAGTGCTATTAAGAGATAGACCAGCAGCGCTGCGGCAAGAATGCCGCCAATCCAGTAGAATAGTTCCATTTTTTCCCCTTCAGACTCGCTCAACAAGTTTCACAAAAAACCAACTGACTACAAATAACGCCGCGCCGATCCCGAAAAAGAGAACATCCATCGTAGCCTCCTTCTTTCTGACTAAACTTATAGCACAAGGGATAATTAAATTGCTGCTAAGAAGGCTCGAAAAAGATAAAAATTCCATAAAGACCGCAGCCCGGTTTATTTTCCAGCCTCGCTGCGTTATAATAAAAGCATGAAAATAAATTCGCCGAAATCCCGCCAATACCAGATCTCCGAAGAACCCTACTATCTCCCCCTGGGCAAGGAGGTGGAACTCTTCGACTCCGCGTACCGGCACCAGATTCCCGTGCTCCTCAAAGGTCCCACCGGCTGCGGCAAAACGCGGTTCATGCAGTATATGGCCTGGAAGCTCAAGCGTCCGCTCATAACCGTCTCGTGCCACGACGATCTCACGGCTTCGGACCTGGTGGGCCGCTACCTCGTGCGCGGAGGGGAAACGGTCTGGGTGGACGGACCTCTCACGACCGCGGTGAAAGTCGGCGGGTTCTGCTACTTAGACGAGATCGTGGAAGCGCGAAAGGACACGACCGTCGTCATCCACCCCCTGGCCGACGACCGGAGGATACTCCCCATCGAAAAAAAAGGCGAGGTCCTGCACGCGCCTCCGGAATTTCTGATCGCCATCTCCTACAATCCCGGTTACCAGAGCGTGCTCAAAGACCTTAAACAGAGCACCCGCCAGCGCTTCCTCGCGATGGAGTTCACCTACCCTCATAAGGAACTGGAAACGGAGATCGTGATGCACGAGTCCGGCGTTAAAGAAGAAATCGCGAAACAACTCGTGAGCTTCGCGGAAAAGACGAGGAACCTCAAGGACCGGGGTTTGACCGAGGGTGCGAGCACCAGGCTCCTGGTCCATGCGGGCAAACTCATTACAGCCGGGATCGAACCCAGGAAAGCGTGCGAAACCGCGGTGGCGGGACCGCTTACCGACGATCATGAGATGCTGGGGTCGCTCGCTGAAATCATCGGGGCGCTCTTTTAAAGAGGTTTTGTAACCACTATACGTGCATGAGACAGCTTTCCGATAAACAGGTCAAAGACCTCCGCGCGGCTCTCATTAATAACCTGGGCCTCGATTTCTTCGATGAAGACGAGATAAATTATCTTCTCGGGGAAATCGACTCTTTCGAACAGCCAGCGCGGCAAAAAATTCAGGCCCTCTGTCTTGCTCTTTCGAGCGCCAGTTCCTCTCTGGTGCCCCGCGTTCTCTCCCACATCAAGAGCGCTTCGAACTCTCTCGCGATTGATGACCTGGACCGGTGGGTGAGCAAGGCCTTCGACCTGCTCGACTCCGAGGGGATCGACCAGACCCTGGCTTTCCTGGGGAAAACACATGCCGCGGAACTCGCGGCATTCGTGGTTCCCGAGGGTGTCCCTTTTCGCGACGCGGCCCCGATGCTCGAAACGTTCCTGCGGGGGCTATCGGGGCTCGACCTCAAGATCGCCGACGACCATGACCAGTTCACGGACACGTCGACTGTCTATTTCCTTTCTCTCGTAAACAGGTTCCCGGAGCGGGCGAAGAACGTTCTTTTGTACAAACTGTCGGCCGCGTATGCGTGTGCGCAGATCAGCCAGGGAACCCTTACTCTCGGCGGAGAGGTTTCGTCGCTTACGCGGCATTTTAAAAACTACCCGCTGGACTATCCCGACATAGGCGCTTTTTTTCCCCTGTTTCCCGACCACGACCTTGCAGTGGACCTGTATACCGTCATCGAAGCGTTCCGGATCGAGCCATTCCTCAGGAAAGCGCTTCCCGGGCTCATGAAGCAAAGCGAAGGGGTCCTGCCTGCCTTGTTCGGGGACCGGCCCGGACTTGAAGGTTTATCGGAAAAAACGTCATTCGTCGAGGCGTTCTACCAGCAATTTCTCGGGAAGAGCACCCGGGGCGTTCCTCCCCGGGCGTTCACGGATTCTATTCATCAACTGCGCTTGCAGGCCCAGGACTCCGGGCCTGAAGACAGCATAGATATCCTTATCCGTTTGTACGCCAAGGCTGAAAGCCTCTCCGGAGAATACGAACCTCGACCTCCCCTTCCCTTCTTCGGGAAGATACGTCCGGACAGGGTATCGCAAATGCTCGGCGAGTTGAAGCAGGCACATCGCAGCAAACTCGAGGCCCTGGTGACGAAACTGATCGACCTGCCGGAAGCAGGCCGGAGGGAACGGCCCCTTGCGAAATCGAGCGTTGAAAGGCAACCGATCGCTCCGGAAAAGGAATATCTTCTGATCAGGGGGGCGCTCGTTGAGCTGGATAAAGAACTGAAAGATACGATCGAAAAACGGGGCGGAGTCCCCGGCGGCATACTGGTGAAGGGCACCGAAATGGGCGGCCGCAGTCCTATAAGCCTTACGGATTTGCTCGCAGAGGAGGAAGTCGCCGGAGTAGAAGGCGGGATCAAATACGATGAATGGGACTATAAACGAGGGGGCTATAAAAAAGACTGGTGCAGCTTGTACGAGCACGACATCCATCCCGGCCACGAGCGCGTGGTGGAACAAACGCTCAGGAGGTACGGCGGTTACGTGAAGGAGCTGCGCAAAAAGTTCGAGCTCCTGAAACGGGAGCCCCGGACTCAGCGCCGCCAGAAGGACGGAGACGACATCGACCTCGACGCCGTTATCGAGGCTTTCTCGGACGCGCGCGCGGGTCTCTCACCCGGGGAGGGCCTTTTCACCAGGCTCGACCGGTCGGAGCGGAACATCGCGGTGCTCTTCCTCGTCGACATGAGCGGCTCTACCGAGGGGTGGGTGAACGAAGCGGAGAAAGAATCTCTCGTGCTCATGGCGGAGGCGCTGGAGACGCTCGGAGACCGCTATGCGGTGTACGGATTCTCGGGAATGACAAGGAACCGGTGCGACCTGTACCGGGTGAAGAGCTTTGACGAGCCGTACGCGGAGAGCGTGAAGCGGCGCATCGCCGGTATCGAGCCCAAGGACTACACGCGCATGGGGCCTTTTATCCGGCACGCAACGAAAGTCCTCGCATCCGTCGAAGCGAGGACCAAACTCCTCATCACCCTGAGCGACGGCAGACCAGAAGACTGGGACGCGTATAAAGGCGATTACGGCATCGAGGACACGAGGAAGGCGCTTCTGGAGGCCCGCGAGCAGGGCATTCACCCTTTCTGCATCACCATAGATAAGGAGGCCCAGTCCTATCTCCCTCACATGTACGGCGAAGTCAACTACATCTTCATCGATGACGTACGCAAACTCCCGAACAGGATCACGGAAATTTACCGGAGGTTGACGTCATAGCGCGTCATGTTTTGTTAAAATGCACAACTCAAACGTCCTCCCATCACAAGCGAAAAAAAAACCGGAACCCCAATTAAGTGGTTCCGGTTTTGCTTGTGCGGTATTGAGCGGTTCTTAGATGTCGTAGTACAGGAAGAACTCGTAGGGATGGGGCCGGAGCCGGAGCGCGTCCACTTCCTTGGTTCTCTTGTACTGGATATGCATCTCGATCGCGTCCTTGGTAAACACGTCGCCTTTGAGCAGGAAGTTGTGGTC
>JBGPHF010000191.1:0-4571 GCA_041484215.1 Nitrospirota bacterium | reverse complement strand
ATGGCCGCCGTGTCGAGCGCCGGATAGGAATCGTTCTCGCACACGAGGCAGGCGATCCTGAACGTGTCCTCATCGTCCGGGACGTCGATCGCCTTGAGCATGGACCCGACGATATCGACGCTGTAGTCCTTGAAGGACACAATGCGCTCGGGGCAGGCGCCCATGCAGGTGCCGCACCGCCGGCAGCGGTTGAGATTGTATTTCGGAATGCCCTTCTCGTCTTCGTCGATCGCGCCGAAGGGGCACTCTTCCGTGCACCGCTTGCAGGCCGTGCACTTGATGAGCATCGGATCGGGGAACGTGACATCCCAGGCCCGGGGATGGACGGCAACGCCGCGCGCAACGTGGTCCATGGCCTGGATGGCCTTGAACGCCGCTCCTGCCCCGTCTTCCATGGCTTCCGCCATGTTCATGGGCTGGTGCACGCCGCCTGCCGCGTAGATGCCGGTCCTTCTGGTCTCGTACTGGAAGCAGATGAAATTCGAGTCCGCGAACCCGGATGCCCCTTCGAGGGTCGGGATTTCCGGACCTTGGCGGTAGCCGAGGTTCAGGATATAATCCGGCTGCGGGGTCTGCTCGAGGTAATTCTTTTTGGCTTCGTCACCGCCGCCCGCGGCCTTGGTAAGTCCGTCCGCGTAATCTTGCGGCGCCTTTGAAGTCGGAACCATGCCCGTTGCCAGGACCACGAGGTCGGCTTCGACTTTAACCTTCTCGCCGGTCTTCAGGCCGAAAAGGGTGTTCTCCATTTCGACAAACATATTGCCGTTCCCGGCATCCGACACACCGGTCACGTCGGACTTCGTAAGCATCACGCCCGGATTGTTCTGGGCTTCTTTATAGTAGAGCTCGGTCCTGCCCGGGGTCCTGATGTCCTTGTAGAAGATCATGGCAAGGGCATCCTCGTTCTGGCGGACGTACTGGGCCTGCTTCAGCGACGTGGCGCAGCACATGGACGAGCAGTATGCCAAATGGTTCGGGTCGCGCTGGCCCGCGCACTGGACAAAGGCGACCTTCAGCGCCGGTTTTCCGTCGGAGGGGCGCAGGAGCTTCCCGCCATTCTTCTTAGCTATCTCTTCGAGCTCAAGGTTCGTGACCACGTTCTTGAATTTTCCGTAGCCCAAATAGTCGAGCTTATTCGCATCATAGGGCTTCCAGCCGGTCGCCATCACGATGGCCCCGATCTTCATGGTCTCGCCGTTTGAAAGCGTAACATCATACAGGCCGGGCTGACCGTCGGTCTTATTCACCGTCGCTGACTTGTAGACCTTGATGTTGGGATTGCTTTCGACCGCGGTTACGGTCTTGGCAATGTCGGTGTCCACGATGAGCGGCTTGTTGATGTAGGAACCGGTCGGGATTTTCTTATAGAGTTTGTTCACGAAGCCGCCGAGCTGGGCGTCCTTCTCCACAAGCACGACCTTCTCGCCCGCACCCGCGGCCGAGAGCGCCGCGCTCATGCCCGCGATGCCGCCGCCGATAACCAGGATCGTCTTATTCAGGTCCGGCAGGATGCTCGGCTCGGGCAGGTCGCCTTTCTGGGTCTTGACGATGCCCATATTGAGGTAATCGTAGGCCGCATCGTTCGTCGCGTCCGTATTCGGCTCCATGGTCCAGGCCACGAACTCGCGGATGTTGACGCGCTCCACGATGGCGCCGGGAAAATCGAATTCTTCATATTTGACGCGCGGCGAGCAGGCGGCTATGATGATCGTGTTCACGCCTTCCTTGGCCATATCGTCTTTTATCAGCTGAACGCCCTCGGCGCTGCACAGGACGTCATGGAACTTGTAGTTCTGGACTTTTTTGGCCGCGCCGGCGACCTTCTCGACATCCATTGCCTCTTTGATGCCGCATCCCTTACAGATATATACGCCGTATTTCTTCTCCATCCTTATTTCCTCCTCAAGCTCTGGATGCTCTTCATGACCACGCCGGTGGCATCCTGCGCTGACCGCGCCACATCAACGGGGGTTTTGAGCGTCCCGGTCGCATAGATGCCCGCAGGCAGCGTTGCCTGGTCCACAAAACCGTCGTCGGTCGGCGTGATGCCCGCACCCTTGAGGGACTCTGTCGAAGGCTGCATGCCCGCGGCCAGAACGACCATGTCAAAGGTCTCGGTGATCTTCGTGCCGCCTTGGATGTCCTCGGCCGTTACCAGCACGTCGCCGTTCGCCGCCTGCTCGACCTTGGCGACCTTGCCCTTGAGGAAGGACACGTTCTGGTCTTCCTTGATCTTGGCATAGAACCGGTTCTCATAGAGACCGGGGGTCCGCATGTCGATATAGAAGATCTTCGCCTTGGAATCGGGATAGAGCTCGCGAACATAGGTCGCCTGCTTGATCGACGCCAGGCAGCAGATGTAGGAACAATGCGCCAGATGATTTTCGTCGCGCGAGCCCGCGCATTGCACGAAAGCGATGTTCTTCACTTCCTTGCCGTCCGAGGGCCGCACGATCTTGCCTGCCGTGGGGCCGTTCGGCGCGGCCAGCCGCTCCATCATCATATTCGTGACCACGTTCTGGACCTTGCCGAACCCGAGGTTGTCCATCTTCGTGGCGTCGTAAGGGTTCCAGCCGGTCGCCATCACCACGGCGCCGACCTTCACGTTTACGGTCTCGGGCTTCATATCGAGGTGGATCGCATCGTACTTGCACGCCTCTACGCACTTGGCGCACGACGCGCCCTTGCACACTTTGCCGTCGATGACATACTTGAGCGGGAAAGCCTGGACATGCGGGAGGTATGCGGCTTTTGTCTTGCTCATGCCGAAGTCGAAGTCATTCGACCGCTCCACCGGACAGGCTTCCGCGCACTTGTTGCAGCCCGTGCACTTGTCATTCACGAACCGGGGCTTGATCTTGAGGGTAACGTCGAAATTTCCCTCGGAGCCGGAAACTTTCTCCACTTCGGCCATGGTATAGATCGTAATATTCCCGTTGTTCTTGATTCTCTTATACTGGATTTCGAGGCCGCAATTCGGCGGGCACATTTTCCAAAAATATTTGTTCAGCTGGGTAACGCGGCCGCCGAGATAGGGGTTCTTTTCCACGAGGATGACCTCGGAACCCGCCTCCGCGGCCTCTACCGCCGCCGTGAGGCCGCTGAAGCCCCCGCCGACAACCAACACCTTATTTTCCGCCATGGTATCTTGTTCCTCCTTAAAAGCAGTGCACGCTACTACGTAATCGCGAAATTGGAAATTAGAAATTGGAAATTTTACTGCAAGCGGTGCAGGCTGGTTTTCTTACCCGGTAAAATTTACACTCTTCAATTCCCAAAAAATCTCCGGGAAGGGCACACGCCCTCCCCGGAGTTGTGCAGGTTCTTAATGTTTCACAGGAGCTGCATCTTCAACGAGCTGTACGTAGGGAACTTTCTTGACTTCCCACTTGTCGGTTGCGATGTCGTACTTGGAATTCACGAAAACCTTCCAGTTTTTATCGTCCACAAGATCGAAGTCGCCGCGATAATAGTAGCCAGGATACCGCGACTCTTCCCGGAACAGGATGTGGCGCGCATGGGCCTCAACGGAGAGGATGCGGTGATAGTTCTCCCAGCAGCGCATCAGCTCGTGCAGGTTGGAAGCCGCCATCTTGGAGGCGTCTTCCTTCAGGACCTGAAGCTGCTTCAAACCTTCATCGAGCATGGTCTTGGAGGTCATGTACCAGGTCCCGATGCCGCCAAAGTACTCGTCGGAAATCTTCTGCAGACGGGTCTGGAGCATCTTCGGCTTGATGTAGTTCGGGTTGATCTCCGGTGCCGTGGTGTAGGTCTTGTGCTTCTCGTACACCTCGAACGGCAGGTAGAGCTCGGCTGCCAGGTGATCCGCCGTTTCCTTGATGGTCGGCGTGTAGCCCGGGTTGTCGAGCATGAACGCAAGCGCGCTCTTGGCAGCGATGCGGCCTTCTGCGTGCGAACCGGACGAGAACTTGTGACCGGAAGCTCCGCAGATGTCTCCGCACATGAACAAGCCCTTCACGGTCGAGGAGCGGTTGTAGTTGCCTGCGACCCACTTCTTGTTCCACTCTTCGGGAGCGCCGAGATCATCAGGACCGCAGCACCAGAAGCCTGCACAGCCCGCGTGCGAACCGAGGAGATAAGGCTCGGTCGGCATGATTTCCGACGGGACCTTGTCCGGCTCGATGTTCTTGGCTGCCCAGAGTCCGGCCTGGCCGATGGCCATGTCGAGGAAGTCTTCCCATGCCTCAGCCTCGAGGTGCTTCACCTTCTTGGCGCCTTCTTTGTCGCCGAGCTTTTCCTTGAAGGTCTTGTTGATCGCTTCCATGGCATGATGGGTGTTCATGAGGATCGGGCCTTTGCCCAACTTCATGTCGCGCATCATGAGGTGGTTTCTGATTGCCGTGCCGAGATTGTCGACATACTTGCCGTACTTGGCTTTTGCTTCCGCCAAAGCTTCCGGATTGACGCAATAGTCTTCGCCGAGGGAGTTGGTTGCCTTGGCCTTGAAGAACAGGAACCAGGCGCCCACCGGTCCGTAGCCGTCCTTGAAGCGGGCGGGCACGAAGCGGTTCTCCATCATGGTCAGCTCTGCGCCGGCCTGGAGGCCGAGT
>JBGPHF010000190.1:0-4582 GCA_041484215.1 Nitrospirota bacterium | reverse complement strand
GAGATACTGCAGGGACTCCCGGAACCGCACCACGTTGCAGACCGCCTTGCCCTCTCGATACTCCCGGTTCAGCTCATCGAGCTTGCTTGTGTCCAGGAACAGGAAGACGACCCGAGCGCCGTCCTCGATCTCTATGCTCTCAAGATAAATATCACGCGACAGAAGGAACGCCGACAAGAACAGGTCCTTGGTCTTTAAACTGCTCACGCCCATCCGAATCACCTCCTTTTTGAAACACTGTCAAGAAAAATGTTTGCCTGGGAAGCGGGAAATTCCACACCGAAAAACCGTTTATAAAATATAGGATATTTAGATATTTGTCAATAGGATAATTTCCTGCAAAAACGGCGCTTCCGGGAAATGGCTATATAATGAGTTCGATTAAACTACCTTGGAAGGAGAAGACCTTGAGCAAACTGCGGGGAGTTGCGACCAGGAAGGGAATGGAGACCATAGCGCAGAGGGTCGCCCGGATTCGGAAAGAACGAGGGATCACTCAAAAGGAACTGGCGAAACAGCTGAACGTCGCGCAGTCTAATATCTCGGATTTTGAACGGGGAGCGCTCCGGCTGCACGGAGAGCTTATCATCCAGCTGGCGAAGATCCTCGGGGTCTCAGCGGATGAGCTTCTTGGACTTGAAGAGACAAAAGACGCCGGCACGATCAAGAACCGCCGCCTCCTGCGGCGAGTTCAACAAATCGACAAGCTCTCCAAGCGCGACCAGGAAGCGCTGCTGCGCACCATCGATGCGTTTCTTGCAAAGAGCGCGTAACGTCGGAAGGAGAAACGTACCCGCCATGAAAAAGATAAAGAAGAAGAACCCCGCGCCGAAGGATGGTTTCGACAAGAGCTTTGACGAGCTGATCGAGAAAGGATATATCGAGCAAGTCGGCGCCCGCCCGGACGGAGAACCGGAGTATCGGCTCACCGACAAAGGATTAGAGAACCAGGATCAGTTGGATTTTCTGAAGAGGGTGCAGCGAAATTGAAAATCAATGCGGCGTTCGTAACTTCTTATCGTTTTCGTCAACATACGCCCTTAAATCCACTGGCGTTTTTATTTCATCCTTTGTTCCTTTTCTCTTATCGAAGATTCTTTTCTCGCCCACGAGTGCGAAACCCTTATTAAAATTTTGCGTGGCGATTTCTTTTTTACCTGCCTTATCGTACATCTGTCCCAATCTGACGTACAAGATCGCCAAGTCATAATATGCTGCTTGCTCGCAAGCGGCCTCTTTGTTTTCTCTACAGGCCTTTTCTAGATAGTTGATTGCATGGTTTAACGAGTATATTTTGACCCCGTCAATGTTGTCGCCCAAGTAAGTCCGACTTGCCTCTCCGACTTCGTACGCGAGACTAAAGTCTTTCATTATTTGCATTTGATTCTTCATACTTGTTCCCATTTGAGAGAACAGCATGAACGCTGCGACAAGCGCACCCAGCAGGAACGCCAACCCATAATATAGTATTTTTTTCAAAATCATTTTATCCACGTTTACTCCCTCAGGCAATGTCCTTCTATTGAGTCGCGTTCTTGAACGTTTGCCCAACCCCTGGGATATAATTGCCGCACTTAATCATGTCCGCTACGCATTCTTGACACTCAGGTGATTTGGCATAGCATTCTTCGACCAGATGACCGCTTGCGCTGCCGCCTGGTATATTTTCGCCTTTCATGTAACATTCAAAAAGGTTAAATCTTTAGGGTCAAGTCTTTCTCCGTGCATTTGTACACTCTAGCGTCGGCATTACGAGTATGGTGAAAACGCACTTCACTTCCGGAAATTACTGAGTCACAGCGAGATACAGCCAATTTAAGAGTACGAGAAGAATCGCGGACCTCCTCACTTGGTCCTTTTCCTTCTCCGTGAAAAGAACGCCGATTCTCGGGGCGTGAAAGGCAAGCGTTATAATGCTGTAAAACAGAAGGAGAACGGCGCCGGCAGCGCATAAACCCACCAGCGGGTTCATTAAAAAAGCGGAAATAACATCACCATGCGACAAATATACAATCGAGCGCGTGGAACCGCAGGTAGGGCAGGGTATTCCCGTGAGCGCTTTGAAAACGCAGGACGGGGCCAGATCCAGCACCGGGAGGAACCGTCCTGCAAAAAGCGCGAGCAGCGCAATCCCTCCGTAAATAACGCCATACTCGATCTGACCAGGCAGTCTCTTCTTCAGGACAAAACGCACGGCCCTGTTCTCACTTCTGCACGTGCAGCATCGTTCCCAGGGACATCGCCGCGACACCCATGAACAGAGCGACCATGATCGCGATCAGGCCGCAGCAAACGATAACGGGAAAGAAAACCGCGAAGGCCGCTTTCCCTCCCGTGGTTTCGTGGGCCTCTCTCAGGCCGACGATATACAGAACCACCGCCCAAATTCCCGCGAGCAGGCTCCCGCAGAAAGGGATGACGAGAAAAATATTGGCGCTGTAGCCGTACGCGACGACCCGGAACGTGGCTTCGTAGCCGCTCTTAGAACCCTTCACCATCATGAGAAAGAGATGTAGTATCCCCGAGGAAAGAAACAGCCCTAGAATGATCAGAAAGGGAGTAAAAAACGCCAAAAGCGCCATGGCTACTCCTTGAAATATCTGCAGCCCCGCGGAAGCCTGTATGCCGGGAAACATCATGTCATGCATGGGATTTTTGAAGAGTATCTGCCAAAAATAGGAGCACATAATGCCGACCATGCCGACGATCAAAGCGTAGAGCAAGGGATCGGTCAGACCGCCGGTCACCGGCATTTTCTTGAAGAATTCCGAGGGGCGGAATAAGACTTCATTCATCGTCTTGAACAACCCGCCGAAAAAACCACGCGCCTCGCGGTCTTCCCAGGGTGTTTTCTCCCGCCCTCCGCTCTCGGCGCCGGCTATTGCGCCTGACGTTTGAGCGGCCTCTTCGACGAGCCTGGCTCCGCAATGTTGACAGAATATCTGTCCATCGGAAAGCTCCTGACCGCATTGGGGACAGAACATGATTCCTCCTGAATTAAGGGGTTAACGGAAGTGCATAGCAGTGTAGCATAGACGCAGGTGAGACTCAAACAAAAACTTAAAGCGCGCCATCTGTTCTGGCTGCGCGGGCGATAACACTTCAGTTCCTTGCGCAGTCCGAGGGATCCCCTTTTATTTTTTCAACAGCATGGGGGATCGCGGGAAGGATGACGGCAAGGTTCTCGCGCACGGCCTTGGGGCTTCCGGGAAGATTCACGATAAGGGTCTTCTTTCTGATGCCCGCCACGGCGCGGGAGATCATGGCATGGGGCGTTTTTTTTAGGCTCTCCGCGCGCATAGCCTCGGCCATGCCCGGCAGTTCGCGGTCGATCACGGCCTGAGTCGCCTCGGGCGTCACGTCCCGCGGCGCAACCCCCGTCCCACCGGTGGTCAGAATCAAATCGATTTCTCCTGAATCGGACAGTTTTGACAGCTCATTGATAATGAGATTCTTTTCATCAGGAAGTATCTGGTAGCTGCTTACCGACGCGCCGATTTCCACGACCATCTCGCCGATGAGTTTTCCGCTTTCGTCAATGCGTTCTCCAACTGAACCCTTGTCGCTAAGGGTTATGATAGCCGTGCGTATAATCATATTTACCTTTCACGAGAAAAAAAGCGATCCGTACCATGAGGGAACATCGTCACGCGACAACGCCTCCCACGGTGAGCTCGGGGATTCTGAGCGTAGGCTGAGCGTCGCTCACGGGCGAACCCTGGCCGTCCTTTCCGCAGGTCCCGATGGAAAAACCCAGGTCCGATCCGACCCGGTCGATGGAAAGGAGCACCTGGGGCCCATTCCCCGTGAGTGTGGCGCCGCGCACCGGTTCTCCGATGCTCCCGTTTTCGATAAGGTACCCTTCGCTCACTTCGAACACAAAATCGCCATTCACGGTGTTTACCTGGCCCCCGCCCATTTTTTTGACAAAGAGCCCCGTTGGCGTGCTCCGTAAGATTTCCCCGGGATCGCTCAGGCCGGGCGTAATCATGGTATTCGTCATTCTCGGGATCGGCCGGTGTTTGTAGGATTCGCGCCTGCCGTTGCCCGTCGAGTTTGCGCCGTCCTTCATGGCAGTCAGCCGGTCGTACATGAAGTTTTTCAGTATCCCCTTCTCTACCAGGACTGTGCGCTTCGCGTCGGCGCCCTCGTCATCGAAACGGAACGAGCCCCGCTTGCCAGCGAGTGTGGCGTCATCGACGACCGAGATGAGCGGCGATGCAATCCGCTCCCCTTTTTTGTTTGAATAAACCGAGAGCCCCGATTGAGCCAGGTCCGCTTCGAGCCCGTGGCCCACCGCCTCATGGATCATGGTCCCCCCTGCTTCGGATGAGAGCACCACCGCCATCCTTCCGGCAGGCGCTTTTCTGGCGGAGAGCATCGCAAGCGCCCGGCGGACCGCGGTCTCCGCGGCCCTTACCAACGGGTAGTCCTCCAAAAGTTCCATGCCTGCCAGACCGCCGATCGGCTCGTAACCAGTCTGAACGATATCGCCGTCCGCTGCCACGACCTGCACCATCGCCGTCAGGTAGGGCCGGTCGTCTTCCGTGAGCAAGCCGTTGGAATTCGCGATGAGCACCTG
>JBGPHF010000189.1:0-4593 GCA_041484215.1 Nitrospirota bacterium | reverse complement strand
CCTTTCGTGAAGCGAAGCGCGTGAGATTCCCCTTCTCGTCCACCAATTTCCCCCCCCTTCATTCCGATAGACGCAGGCTTGAGCCTGCGCTTTTTTTATAACTCCGCACGGGGATTTACTCCGCTTCCCTGATATGCCGTTTCTCTCATCAACAGGTTGCAGCCTCTTCTTCAAGAATTTCGCTTTTACCCCTCGCGTTACCGCCACAAGACTAAAACGCAACTTATTGCAGATGGCCAGCAGGTTGTTGTAAAGAGCCCCCTGAATACCCCATAAATACCCTTAGCGGGTGATTGACATCGTACTCGAAATTTAATAGTATCTGTCCTAACAAATACTTTTACGATCAACAATTAAATTTTGGTAAACAGAAATTGAGCGCCTTTTTGCGGCGTAAAGAACAAATTCACCGTATCGGAGATGATTGAATGAGAAATATTCTTGTGTGTGCAGGCTTTGTTATTCTTTTCGCTTCCGCGGCCTTGGCCGGGGTCGGCGGCGGTGATATAACGTTTAAGCCAAAAGACAAGGCGGCGGTCACGTACAGCCATGATACTCACGTAGGCAAGTTCGGCCTCAAATGCACGGAGTGCCATCAACGCCTCTATGACATGACAAGCACTGCGGGTAGCATACTGATGGACGATATACGGAGCGGTCGGTCTTGCGGCGCATGTCACAACGGTAATCGGGCATTTGGGCCCGCAGGGAATTGCGATCGCTGCCACCGGAAATAGGGCAGAGCTCTTGCGGAGCCGTTTTTCCTTGGGAAGGAGTCATCGTGAACAAAACTCATGACCATCCAAACGGGGACGCTCCGAATTCGGACAAATATTTGAGTTTGACCGAAGAAGAGAAAGACCTCGAACTCAAGAAATCCATTATGCGCTTGCACCTGCTGATTTACAAAATCGAGCATTACGACGGCAGGGAACCTGCCGGAACCGAAGAACGAAACGACAACTCTTCCTTATGAAAAATGCGCAACAAATGGAATGCCCGCTCACGCGCACGAGTTATGGCAGGAAACACGCCAACGCGCTCCACTGATTCTTAACGACTATACTTCACCACGGAAGGGGATTGTATCCATGAAAAAACTGAATTGCTGGGAAGTAAAAAAATGCGGCCGCCAGAGCGGCGGGCACGCTTCGGGCGGAGAATGCCCGGTTATCCAGGAAACAAGACTCCATGGAGTCCACGGCGGCATGCGCGCGGGCAGGGCCTGCTGGGTCATCGCCGGCACGCTCTGCGGCGGGCAGGAGCAGGGAACGTTCGCGTCGAAGTACCATAACTGCGAAAAGTGCGAGTTCTATAGGCAAGTAAGGCAAGAGGAAGGCTCTCGCTACGAGCTTTCGATATTGCTGCTCAAACGATTAGAAAATGTGAAAACGATGTCTCGTTGACGACGTTCGGGGTGGGTGAGGGAGGCCATCGAGCAGAGTCTCAAGCGGTAGCATCCTGGGTTGGATTCTGAATGCGGTCGGGTGTTGAATTCTCAACAGCGGAAACCTTGTTTCTCCCTTTTTCTTTTGAGGTATAAAGTCCGGCATCGGCGCGCGCCACCAGGGTGTCTATATCTTCCGCGGTCACACAGCAGCTTGTCACGCCGATGCTCAACGAGAGCCTGATTCGGTTCTTTCCAGGAAGTTCGAGGTCGATCTTTGTGACGGCGGTCCGGATTTTCTCCGCAAGGCTTTCCGCGCCGGGGAGCGAGGTCTCGGGCAGGATGATCATGAATTCATCTCCGCCGTACCGACCCAGGACGTCCGCCTTCCGGAGCGTCTTCTGGAGCGTTTCGGAAACGGCCTGGAGCGCCCGGTCTCCCGCCCTATGTCCGCAGGTATCGTTTATTTTCTTGAACCGGTCTACGTCACAGAGGATCAGCGACAAACCGGAACCGTAGCGTTTCGCCCTGTCGATCTCGCGATTCAGGATGTCGTTGAGCGCCCTTCTGTTGAACAACCCGGTTAGGCTGTCGGTGGTAGACAGATAATCCAGCTTTTTTATCAGCTGTGTTTTTTCCTCGTCCGTCTTCCTGCGATCGGTAATGTCCCTGATATATTCAATTACGTGCGAGACGCCCTTGTCCAGGCCGAAAATGGGATAGGTGTAAATTTCCGACCACACCTCCGCTCCATCAGGAAGCGTTACCGGCTTTTCCTTGGCGCAGGGATCGGCGGACAGGAAGGTTTTCTCAACCACGCACTCTTCACAGACGCTCTCTCTGTTTTGGAGCACCTCGTAGCACTTTTTTCCCAGGATGTCTTTCGCCTGTTTGTTTCGCATGCGGGCATAGGCATCATTGAATTTGACAATCCGGTAGTCCCGGTCCACGATGCTGAAAGGGTCGTGGATGCTGTCGAAGATAGTCCCTAAAAAACTTTCAGACCGGTAAAGTTCTTCTTCCGTCCGTGTGCGGTCGAGGATCTCCTTGCGCAACTGCTCGTTGACGGCCTCCAGTTCCTCGGTCCTTTCCTCCACTAGATTTTTAAGCTGCTCGCGGTGAGTCTGTAATTCGGCCTCGGACTTTTTCCGTTCGGTAATGTCGCGGATTATTCCCGTGGCGTGCCATTTTCCTTTCAGTTGCAAGGCCGAGAGGGAAAGCTCGACGGGGAACTCTTCGCCGCCCTTTCTCACCGCGGTGAGTTCAAGCGTCCTGCCGAGAGCGGCGCCCTCTCCCTTTCCTTCGAATCTGCTGCAGCCCTCCTGGTAAGCTTCACGGTATTGGCGGGGGGCCAGGAGCTCATGCAATTCCTTGCCCATGGCCTCGTCCGTGCTGTAGCCGAAGATGTTTTCGGCGGCGGGATTCCAGAACGAAATAAGCCCCTGGTGATCCATCATGATGATGGCGTCCTTTGCCGCTTGGGCGATGGTGTTTAAAGTCTCAACCTTCTCTTTCATCTCTATGGCGAAGTTGCGCCTATACAGTATTTTGAGAATTATCATACTGAAAATGAAGATGCCTATGACAACGAGCGACCGGGAATAGAGCTCATGGAACGGCACGCCGAATAGTAAAAGGCCGGCGATGAGAGAAAAAACAACTATTTTATGTCTGCTTTTCATAGGCAATGAAATAGTGCGCGGCTCTATGCATTACGTTGCAATACGAGTGCCACAATTATTTTATGTTTAATCAAATATTTACTGTTTAGGCTTGCGAATATACGTGTAGAAAACTCCACACATAGGTAATTCAAGCTACAGCTCATTTTTTGTCAAATAGCGGTAAAATACAGCGTAAAAATTCAATCTTTCACTCATTCTATGTATCATTCTCCCTATAGCTTCAAACTGCGACGAAATTGGGGGTCCTACGGGAGATGCGGACTAATGTCTGTCATGGGTTATTGGGCAGTCGCCATGAATCTGTTGTCACAAAACCCCCTTTATGGTATATATGAAATCCAATCAAGGTCACAATAATAGTAACAGGAGAATTTGTCGTTTGGGAAGGTCTTAATTTATGAACAATGGAGATCAGGCAGTCGCGTGTTTCAAGCAGGGCTTCAATTGAGCCCAGGCCGTGCTCTCGACGTACGGCCCGCGGTTCGGTCTGGACCGCGAAAGAGGGTTTCAGCTCGCGGGCTCATTTGGCGCCGGCGTAGCGCGGACGGGTGAAACCTGCGGCGCAGTGAACGGCGCGCTCATGGTCATCGGTCTCAAGCACGCCAAGAAGCGGCCCGAGGAAAACGATGAGCGGGAGTTGTCCTACTCCCTGGCGCGGAAGTTCATGGACGCCTTCAAGGACAGGAACAGATCGCTTCTGTGCAGGGAACTTTTGGGCGTGAACGTAAGCACGCCGGAAGGTATGGCCGTGGTGCGCGAAAGGGACCTCTTTGCAACGGTCTGCCCCCGTTTCGTGCGAGACGCGGCGGAGCTATTGGAAGAGGCGTTAAAGGAATAATGCTTCGGTTATTTCTGCACGAGCGAAATGACGGCCTTCAAGATTAGCAGCACCCAGGGCGTTCCGTGCAAGACGAGATCGAACCAGTCGATGGGCCTCACCAACTGGCCTTTCGAGAGCATCTGGAGCTTTTCCCAGATATGGGGCGGCGAAAAAGGCGCGAGCCCGAGGGTCAGACAGGCGACGATGAGTAAACCCCAGGGCATTTTTGCGATGTAGTCCATTTCTTATGACCTCCAGGAAAATCTCCAGCGTTTCGTACTGGCAGCTATTATACTCCATTCTTTTTTTTCGGCAATAGGCAAAAAATATCGTCGCTGGTAAGTCTCTTCCCAATTCGTTTCTCTTCCGGTATACTGGAATCGAGCTCCAACCTTCCCCGAAAGGAAAAACTTTGGCCTCTTCCTTCGACAGCAAGACCATCACCGGCCTCTCCGAGCAGGAAGCCGCCGCGCGCCTCCGGAAAGAAGGCTATAACGAATTGCCCTCAACGAAGCAGCGCAGCATTTTCGCCATCGCTTTCGACGTGATGCGCGAGCCTATGTTCCTTCTTTTAGTCGCCTGCGGCAGCGTCTATCTCGTGCTCGGCGACGTGCAGGAAGCGATCATGCTGTTGGGTTTTGTGTTTGTCGTTGTCGGCATAACGTTGTACCAGGAACGCAAGACCGAACGGGCGCTCGAGG
>JBGPHF010000188.1:0-4622 GCA_041484215.1 Nitrospirota bacterium | reverse complement strand
GAGTTTCGGGACCGGTACCGGTTCCGTGCGGGAATCGAAGGGACCATGTCTCAGCTTGATCGTCTGACCGGAATCAAGAACCTTCGCGTCCGGGGCATGTCCAGCGTGAGCTTCGCTGCTTACTTAAAAGCGGCTGGCATAAACATCATCCGGGCGGCGGCGTTCCAGAACCGAGAAATCGGTGGAGATCCGGCCGTCACAGCCATTTTTTCCCTGTTATCTTGTGCTGTCAAAGAGCGATTGCAGCGCGTTACAGCGGCCATCCGATGTTGGGGCAATCTCCAGTGGCCGAATATGCACTTCGCGGCGCTTTTTGCTGCGTGACTTCTTACGAGACCATCAGTGTTAGAAGCTCGGAACTTCCTGGGGTCAGGTCCATACTGTTGCACTAGACGGAACTTTAGGGCCGGGAACTTCCTGGGGTCAGGTCCATACTGTTGCACTAGACGGAACTTTAGGGCCGTGGTTACTTACGTCTTTTTGTTTTTCACTTGAACCCGACAGCCGCATGTAGCTCCGCTGTTTCGAACGTGATAAGGCCCGCTTCGACGAGCGGGTCCTGGTTCACTACTTTATCAGCTTCTTCCCTGCTCTCCGCTTTGACGACGATCATGCCTCCGTTGTCGCCCCACTTGCCGGCCTGAACAAGCACCCCCGCTGCAAGCTGCTTCTTCGCCCATTCCCGGTGCAGGGGAATCACCTTGTTGATCTGCGCCCGGTCCATGCCTGGCTTGAACTTATTGATCGACATGAAGTACATGCCAGAATCCCCCTCGCAATCAACGCCTGAGAATCAACTGCTGTTCACAATGAAACGAGCATAGTATAACTTATTTTAAAATGCAAGGGTTATCAAATTCAGGCTTACTGAAACGAGACTGATGCGTTCTCATCGAAGGGATTCGTCCGCACCGCGAGAGAGAACAGATACGGATATTCCTTTTTGAGGTGCTTCATATACCCGAGCCATTCGCCGATCAGGATGATATATGCCCTCTTGATGTCTCCCGCAAGATGCTCCCGGTCGGCTGCTGAAAGCTGCGCCACGTCGGACCGGGCCTCGAGCTCTTCCATCAGGTGAAAAACCGCCCAGAGCAGTTCCGTAAACGTCTCGTGTTCGAGCAGGTTCGGATTTTCCAAAAGTCTCAGGAAAAAATCGCGCTTCTTGCCGAGAAAAAGCTTGAGCGCTCCCAAATCGTTTTTCTTTACATCGACATTGTAATCGTACGTTTGAAGGTCCGTCACTACCCGGGCGAACTGCCGGTCGTTCCAGTCCCTGCTCACGAGCAGTTCCGGCCTGATGCGGTCTACGTGGTGGTCGAAACCTGAGAACGACTTGAGCAGGTGCGTTCCCGCTTCGCTGAAGAAAGTGCCGATGACCATGTTCAGCTTGTTCAACATCGCGGCCTTTTCACGGAAGCGCAGCACTTGATCGATGATCACCGTTACGATCAGTATCTGGATCGGGACGAACGCGAGGTCCTGGAGGAGGTAAAACAAGGTGTCGCGCCCCGCATGGAAGAAGCTTACCTGCATAAAATACGTCAGCGCGGAAAGCGTGACCAGACCCGCACCGAAAGCCATCTGTCTTTGCAGGTTTTTCATGGCATATCTCCGACAAAGTAACTTACTTATTCGAACCCGCGAAGCGGGTCTCGTCGCGGGCGATACTCGCCGCGACTTCGGCGCCCAACAGAAACGCCGCCAGGGAAAAATAAATCCAGATAATAATTACGAAGAGCGATTTGAAGGACCCGAAGGCAAAGCCGTATGCCGGGTTATACACGAGAAAGAGGTGGAAGGCCGGCCTCATCGTGAACCAGAGGAGCGATGCCGCGAGGGCGCCTTGTAGGAGGCTTTGCAGGCGCACCCGGGGCGAAAAAATGAAATAGACCGCAAACGCCGCGCCGGTGACCACGAAGAAAAAGACGAGTTCTTCAAGGAAACCCGGCAAGTGCAGCGGAAGGAACCGGCCGACCACGGAGAGCATGACCCCGGCAGCGATGACCGCGGAGAGCCCGGTCAGAAGCAGCATGCTTACGGCGACATCGACGAGTTTTCATCGAAAAAAGGACGTCCCGGATTTGCGGAAAACCACGCAGAGCGAGGTCCGCAGATCCGCCGCGAGCGGCGTTATGCTCAGGAAAAGGACCAGGAGATTCATGGTCCCGATGGCCCTCTTGTGACTCGTGATGACGCTCACCTCGCGCATGACCACGTGGCTGTAGGCAGGGATGAGCTGCGTCAGGAGTTCTTCCGTTTCCTTGAGCGCCCGCGCCGAAGACCCGATCGCCGCGCCGATCAGGACCGTGAGCAGAAAGAGCGCGGGGATGAGCGCCAACGTCGTTGAAAAGGCAAGCGACGAGGCGGCGCTCAGATCGTTGTTCCTCCCGAAGGAGAACACTGCCTCGGCAATGATGCCCCCGGATTTTTTCAGCAACCGGCTGAACGCCGCTTGGGGAAAGTTGAGTTTCAGAACATCCTCCTTTGTTTCACTGAAACAGTTGATGATCGTTGAGACGATTATAGGGATATGCAAGCAAATGTCAATAACTTCGCATGTGTATTGGTGCGTACTTTTACGGCAGGAGGGCTCCGGGATAGGATTTAAACGGGTGGTCTAAGCAGTTCTATGCAGGAGCGTAGGTTCGTAAGTGCTATTTCAGTATCCGGGATAGGTTGCTGTAATCGTCAGTCCACACACGGAGACCGGGCTGGGAGTCGGGCTTCCATGCAATTTGGGAAAGCTCCGGCGTCGTAAAAAATTGCGAAGAGAGCAGTGCCCACTTGGCAACCGTTATATCGAGCTCTTTGTCGGGTAAATTCTCGGTATAGAGAGCGTGTTTGCCGAGTTCCAGGGCAAGACGCTCGACTACCGGGGCCAGGTCCAGATGCTCGTTGGTTATGTGAAGCGCCAGGATGCCGGAAGGTTTCAGGTGGCGGAAGTAGAGTTCCACGGCCTGCTTCGTGAGCAGGTGAAGGGGTATGGCGTCGCCGGAAAAGGCGTCCACAACGAGAATATCGTACTGCTGGTCCACTTCCTTCTCCAAAGAGAGTCGACCGTCGCCGAGGATGACCTCGACCTTCCCCCGACATTCTGCAAGATAAGAGAACTCCGCCCTCGCAAGCTTCTCAACCAAGGGATTGATCTCATAGAACCACAACACGTCACCGGGCTCCGCATAGGCGGCCAGCGATCCGGCGCCGAGGCCGATGACGCCAACCCGCAAAGATGAGGGCCGCAAAGCCTTCAGGGCAAGGCCAATGCCAGAGCCCGCGCTGTAATAGGTGGTGTGCTCCCGCCGCCGCTCAGGGGCGGTAAATTGCGTCCCGTGGTAAATCGTCCCATGAAGCAACGCGCGGGTTTCGTTATTCGTGCCGACATCGAATTCCTGTATTCGTAATCCGCCGTAAAAGTTCCGTGCCATTACCCGTACAGATTCTTTATAGGACAACAGGTAGTATCCTGTTGCCGCAAGAATACCGATGGCCGCGGCCCAGCTCGCGATCGTAATGAGATGCCGCGCACGATGCTCGATGACCATGAGCATCAGGACCACGCAGAACAGGAGCGCAAGCGGCAGTTCGAAAATACCCGGAAGGATCTTTGGCGCAACGAGTCCAACCAGCACGCCTCCCAAAGCCCCTCCGAGAGAAAGCATGAGATAGAACGATGTCAGATGCCGGGGCGCCGGTTTGCGCCGGACCAGTTCGCCGTGGAAAAACATGCAGGAGATAAACAAACCCGCGGAGAAAAGGGAGACGGCTGATTCGAGCGGCATATTCACGTTTAAGAAAAGACCGTAGGCCATGCTGGCCTGGGCGAAAATCATGAGCCAGGTAAACGTCTTCCGGTGATAAAACCGTTCAAATTCGAAAACAAGGATAAAAGTGAGCAGATACAATCCCAGGGGCAGGACCCAAAGAAACGGGACCGATGCCACGTTCTGCGTCAGGTGGTTTGTCACCGAAAGCAGGAGCGTCGAGGCGCAAGCCGCCAGGGCCAGCCAGAGGAGCTGCTCCCGGACGCGGGGAGGGCTGCAAACGGGAGAGCTTGCCAGGCGATCTTCATTTCCCTCGCACGCCGGCGGAGTCGCCTCCCGGACGTCGGTGACCGCGGTTATGACGGCGAGGAGGACAAAGACCGCGTAGGCGGCGGACCACCCGAAGGACTGTTCCCGGAGCGTTGCACTCGGCTCCACGAGGAATGGGTAGGCCAGGAGTCCAAGGAGTGAAGCGAAGTTCGAGAGCGCGAAGAAGCGCCAGGGAAGCGAAGTCCCACGTTTTCGCGCGTACCATGCCTGAAGAAGTGGGCTCGTTGTCGACAGAAGGATATACGGCAAACCGATCGAAACCGTGAGAAGTCCCAATATCCGCAAGATCGGGTCCTCCCCGCCCTCGGGCTTCCACGAAAGGGAGGGAACGACGGGGAGGAGCGCGAGGCTGGCCGCAAGGAGCGTGACATGCACTGCCGCCTGCATCTTCGGCCGGAGCATGCGCACGGACCAATGGGCGTAGAGGTATCCGCCGAGCAATGCCATCTGGAAAAAGAGCATGGCTGTGATCCAGACGGCGGCGGACCCACCGAACCACGGGAGAATCATCTTCGCGATCATCGGCTG
>JBGPHF010000187.1:0-4633 GCA_041484215.1 Nitrospirota bacterium | reverse complement strand
GGCACTTGGCCTGGAAGCCGTGGTTCTTCAGCAGAAACGCCGCAACCATGCCACGCGCGTCGTTGGTGCAATAGGTGATATATTCCTTTGTCCGGTCGAGCTCGCCGAACTTCTCGCGCAGCGCCTCGATGGGGATGTTGCGGGCGCCCTCGATGTGCTCCTCCTTGTATTCCGCGGGCACGCGGGCGTCGATGATCACGTACCGGTCGTGGTAGGCCTCCATGCCGATGTCCTCGGTGAAGATGTTTTCGAGAAAGGACGGCTTCAGGACCTGGGAAAAGTCCTCCTTGTCGAGGACGTACACGACGGTGTCTTCCAGCGCCCGGCAGGTAGCGTTCCGCGGGTCGTCGCGGATCAAGGCCTCCTCGCCGAACCCGTCTCCCGAGGCCAGGGTCGCCACCTGACTCACTTCCTGTTCGCCTTTTCCCTTCCTGAGCACCGCGACGCTCCCCTGTTTCACGATGTAGTAATTATCGCCCTTCTCGCCCTGGACGATAATGTCCTCCCCGAGGTTATAGTGCTTTTCCGTCATGCGCGACAAAAGGGCGTACATCTTGTCGGGCTCCAGGAGGGCGAAGGGCTGGAGGGTCTTGATCTTGTTGTACTGGGAAAAATCGCCGGCCTTCCTGAGAAGCATGCTCTTGAAAGCGGACTCGTGCAGCACGATGTCCTCGAAGTCCTTTTTCTTCAGCTGGTACAGCGTGGCGGGGGTAAGGGCGCGAACGGTGCAGGTCCGGGTGGAGCAAGTCAGGAGGGCCATTTCGCCGAAGCCCTGGCCGCCGCCGATGACGGACAACTTCGCTTCCTGCCCCGTTTTCGTCGTTTTGATCGCTTCGAGCCTGCCTTGCTTCACGAAATAAAAGCAATCGCCGCTCATGCCCTCCTTCCCGATCTCGGCGCCGGCGGGAAAATTAACGACCGTGAGCTTTGCCGCCAGGGTTTGGAGGGCCGCCTCGGAGAGGCCTGAAAAATAATTGTACTTTTTAAAGTCGGAAACTTGGAGAGCCATTCTGTCCTCCTTGACTGCATGCAACGTCTATGAGCCGGAGAGGCTTCGTTACGCATGATTATGGACTGAGGGGCGCGGGCAGTCAAGATTATTTTAGCCTGGGGTCGGGGTATTTATGGGGTATGCCGAAAAGGCGAAACCGGACGGTTTTCGCATTGAAACTGGGGCGCACGGCTTAGAATTTTTTAAGGTCTTTTTTTTCCCGCGCCTTGATGCCAAGATACAGCGCAAGCATGACAAAAACCGTGAGCGAGCCGGCCTCGAGAATAGAATGGATCCTTTCCGTTTCCCTTTCCCACTGACTCTCCAGAAAATAACCGAGGGAGATGAAGGCGCTCGACCAGAGAAGCCCGCCGGTGCAGGCAAACAGAGCGAAGTCCCGGAACTTCATTCTTGATGTTCCCGCGACAACCGCCGAAACATGCCGCACGCCGGGAAGGAAATAGCCTATCAGCAGCGCCCACCTCCCCGCGTGTTCGTACCAATCATGCACCGCATTCATTTTCTCCGGGGTCAGGCGCACAAACCTGCCGAACCTCCCGACCAGATAGAGGCCGAAGGTCCTTCCCAGCACGTAGTTAAACGTCATGCCGGTTATACTGCCGAAAAAAGCGGCCGCGAACGCAGGCGCGGGCAAGAGGCTGCCTTTATAAATGAGATGGCCGATATAGGCAAGCAGCCATTCATCCGGCACGGGAAGGCCGATGATGCCGAGCGCGAATGCGGCGAAAATGACCCCGTAGCCGTGCACCGCGATCCAGTGAATAATCGTATGGACCATGACGACATTTTAGCATAAAGCGGATTTTAAATCATTTTCCGCAGACCATGAATGAAAGAATCAATGATATAATAAAAATGGATGCGAAAGACAAGAATGTTTTGCGCAAAGTCGCCAAGCTCGCAAAGAAAGCAGTAATTTGATTAAACCGAGGCGTTCGTGGCGTCTTTGCGCGAGTCGCCTTTGATTCCAGCCTGTCCGAGTCAGTTTTCGGGCCTTCAACTAATAAGGAGAACCTCATGCCTTTGGTGATCGGTGTGCCAAAAGAAACTGCTTCCGGCGAGAAGCGCGTGGCAATCGTTCCCGAGGTGGCCAAAAAATTCAAGACACTCGGCGCCGAGGTCCTGATCGAAAGGGGAGCGGGCACGGGTAGCTTTTTTCGTGACGAGGATTTCGACGGGGCAAGCGTTGCGCCCGAAAGCGCCACGGTCCTCGGCAAAGCCGACGTCATCCTCAAGGTGCAGCCGCCTACCCTGGAAGAGCTCCGGCTGATGCAGGCAGGAACGGTGCTCATCGGCTTTCTGCATCCCTACCAGGACAAGGAGCGGGCAAAGCTCCTGTGCGAACGAAACATCACGAGCTTCGCGGTCGAGCTGATCCCGCGCATTTCCCGGGCCCAGAGCATGGACGCCCTCTCCACCCAGGCCACGGTCGCGGGCTACCAGTGCGCGCTGATCGCCGGCGTTCTCTCCCCGAAATTTTTTCCCATGATGACCTACGCAGCGGGCACGCTCCGCCCGGCGCGCGTGCTCGTGATCGGCGCGGGCGTCGCCGGACTGCAGGCCATCGCGACGGTCCACCGGCTGGGAGCGATCGTCGAGGCCTATGACGTGCGGCCCGAAACCAAAGAGCAGGTCGAGTCCTTGGGCGCGCGTTTCGTGGACACGGGCGTGTCAGCCGTAGCCGGCGGCGGGTACGCGCGGGAATTGACCGGAGAAGAAAAAACGGCACAGCAGGATAAGCTTACCAAAGCCGTTGCGCAGGCGGACGTGGTGATCACCACTGCCGCGCTCCCGGGCAAGAAAAGCCCGCTCATCGTCACCGAGGCCATGGTGTCAGGAATGAAGCCGGGCGCGGTCGTCGTGGACATGGCCGCGGACAGCGGCGGCAACGTGGCCGGCTCGAAGCCCGGAGAGACCGTGCTCCGGAACGGGGTGAGCATCGTGGGCACGGCGAACCTCGCTTCCCGCATGTCGGTGCAGGCGTCGGAGATGTACGCGAGGAACCTGTTCAACTTCCTCTCGCCGTTCATCAAGGACGGCAAACTCGCGCTCGATTGGAACGACGAGGTCCTCAGGGGAAGCTGCTTCACGCATGAAGGAAAGATACAGCACGAAGGAGTGAGGAAGGTATTGATGGAGGACATTAAATCCTAAGCACCAAGCACTAAATTCTAAATAATATCAAAACTCGAATGGTTAAATTTTTTTAATTTCGATATTCGATATTGTTTAGGATTCCGAGCTTCGAGTTTAGAATTTTATTCCGGGAGGTTTTTATGGAAGGCTTCGCAGCGCTCTATATATTCATGCTGGCCGCATTCACCGGCTACGAGGTGATCGCGCGCGTGCCTGTGATCCTGCACACCCCGCTCATGTCGGGCTCGAACTTCGTGCACGGCGTGGTGCTCGTGGGCGCCATGGTCGCCCTGGGCGAAGCGCGGACGCCTCTTGAGCAGACGATCGGATTTTTTGCCGTGCTCCTGGGCGCCGCCAACGCCGCGGGCGGGTATGTCGTCACGGAGCGGATGCTCGCGATGTTCAAGCGCGACAAGGACGGGAAATGACCGCGAAAGTCCTGATCGACATAAGCTACTTCATCGTGGCCTTCCTGTTCATCCTCGGGCTCAAGAGGATGTCCTCGCCGGTAACGGCGCGGCGCGGCATACTCTGGGCTGGCGCGGGAATGGTCCTGGCCACCCTGGTCACCTTCGGCTCGCCCGGCATGTCGAACTACACGCTGATGATCATCGCGCTCGCAGCGGGCGGCTGCGTTTCCTGGTGGTCGGGGAAAATCGTCAAGATGACCGACATGCCCCAGATGGTCGCGCTCTATAACGGCATGGGCGGCGGCGCGGCGGCCGCGATCGCGGCGATAGAGCTTGTCCGGGGCGAACCGCGCGGCCCCGTGGTCACGGCACTCGCGGTCCTGGGCGGCCTGATCGGAACAATATCCTTTTCCGGATCGCTGGTCGCGTTTGCCAAGTTGCAGGGAATTATGCGAAGGACCTTTCACCTGCCGGCTCAGAACGCGGTGAACCTGCTTCTGACCGCGGCCACGCTCGTTGCGGGGATTTCCATCACTCTTCATGGTCATGCGGCAACGCTTCCTATCCTCGCTTTCTTCGTTCTCGCCCTGGCGCTCGGCGCGATCATCACCATGCCCATCGGCGGCGCTGACATGCCTGTCGTCATCTCGCTCTTTAACGCCCTCACGGGTCTTGCCGTGGGCTTCGAAGGCTACGTGCTGAACAATCCCGCCTTGATCATCGCCGGCATCGTCGTCGGCTCAGCCGGCTCGCTCCTCACCCAGCTGATGGCCAGGGCCATGAACCGGCCGCTCACAAACATCCTGTTCAAGCCGATCACGGGAGAGGCGCAGGAAGGCGCGCCGGGCATTGCCGGGACCATGAAGGAAATCTCGGCCCTCGATGCCGCGTCCATGCTCCGCTATGCGCAAAAGGTAATCATCGTGCCCGGCTACGGTATGGCCGTTGGCCAGGCACAGCACAAGGTCAAGGAGATGAGTGTGCTGCTGGAAGAAGCGGGCGTCGCGGTCAAGTTCGCAATCCATCCCGTGGCGGGAAGGATGCCCGGCCACATGAACGTGCTCCTGGCCGAGGC
>JBGPHF010000186.1:0-4671 GCA_041484215.1 Nitrospirota bacterium | reverse complement strand
AGGAACTTTTTATCCCGTTCTTCAAGCTTCAAAAAAAACCCCTCTTGTTGAAACCACAAAATATTTGTGCTTGCGCTGAGGTTAAGCACACCCAACCTGAGCCTAGACCTTAACCTTGCCTCACGTCGCCGGCTTCAATTTGATGTCGAGCCGGAACTTCACTTTATTGTCCGTCCCCATCCGGGTGTCCAGGACCGTTACTTCGCTGAACAACTCGGATTTCAGGAGTTCCGCCTTGATCTTATCGACGGACTCGAACGAAGCGGTTTCACCCTGGAGCTTCAAACGGTCTCCGTCGAGGTTGAACTCCTGGAACGCGACCCGCACCTCTTTCGGCACGCCTTCGTTCACCGCTTTCATCGCGTCGAGCGCCGAAGAGCCCGTGCCGAGGGCGCCGAACTTTTTCCGCGCCTCATCGAGGCTGCTCCTGAGCATCCTCACGGGATCGGCAACCGTCTTCGCGTCGGGAATCGCCTGCCGGTAAAGGTCGCGCATTTCCCTGTCGAGTTTGCCGTAAGAAGACTGTATCAGGTAGTACTTAACGCCGAGATTCATGACGAGCAGGCAGGCCGCGACCGTGCCGGCTGCGATCAGCGTTCTTTTTCTGCGGCGCACGCCTTCATCCACCCGGCGGTAGGCGAACTCAGCCTTGCGGAAATTGAGCTCGTCGGACAAGGCAAGACCGAGGCTCACGGGGTCCGCGGATTTTTTGCCCCCCAGTTCGGGCGCGACGTGTTCCACCGCAATGCCGAGCCCGGCCAGTTCGGACTGCGTGACGTCATCCTCGCACAGAACGGACGCCTTTTCCACGCGCTCCTTCAACTCCGTTTCGAGCGCCTGCACCGTGTGGCGGAGTCCCGCGGTAGGCCCGCTTGAAAAACTTCTCAAAGCCTTGACTACATGACCGTTCCTCAGGCAAAGGTCCCTGCCGCACGTCAACAGCGTCCACCCCTCCGCCTTCATCATCCGGGAAAGCGAATGGAGCCCGATGTACGAGGGAACGATGCTCAGAGGGTCAAGGCCAGCCGAAGCGAGCAGGTCGAGATGCTGCTTTAAGACCGCCTTCGGCAGCAGGATGGCGAGCACCGCGGCCTCTTTCAAACCTTCCGCGCCCTTCCCTCCCTGTCCGGCATCGAGGACCACGTGGTCCAGAACGACCTCGTCCAGTTCAAAGGGCAGGCTGTCCTCGATCTCGAAAGGCAGCGCTTTTTCCACGCGTTTACGGTCGGCAAAAGGAAAGGACACCGGACGCTGGGTGAAGAGATGGCCGGGAATGGACGAAACGATCCTTGCACCGGCCCACTCCCTCGCCTTGTCCTTCAGGAGCTCCACGAGTTCCGCGTCAGTGGCAAAGGCACGGCTGAAGGAATCCACCAGTTCCGTCCGGCGATAACCCTTCTCAACCACCGACGCGGCAACGAGCCCCTTCTCTATTTTAAGACCGACTATTTTCACAACGCTCTCCAGTAGACAATAGCGCCTGCGCTCGTATTGACGATTGTTTTGACGGCTTTCGTATACCCGCCGACCGTGGCGTTTACGTACACGGTATAGAGATTGCTCGGTTCATCATCGGCGCTCAGAGCGCTTGCGAGCGTCGGGTCCATGCCCGACATATTAACGATATCGCTATGCTTTTCGAAAGGCCGATCATTTCTGCTGCTGACTATCAAGCCCGCGATCGCATCGTCTTTCCCAAGACTTCTGCAAAGGCTCTGGAGCACTTCGAGCGACGCCGTATTGGCATTGATTCTGGATAGTTGGGCCGCAGTCACATTGTCGGCTATCTTTCCGTATTCCTCGTCACTCATGACTTGGTGAAGCTCGTCCACCAGCCAGAAGTACTTTTTTTCCACCATCTTGTTGTCCAGGACGTCCTGATCGATCGTCTTGATGCTGAAAAGTTGACTCAGCCGTTTATGGGCGTCATTATCTTTTGTTACAGTCTGTATGGATATCTTGCCGCTTTCATCCGACCATTTGAGCAGGATACGGGTATCCGCACCGCCGATGCCCGGGACCTCGCTCCATTGTCCCGGTTGAATTAACTTCTTCAGGTCTTCTACTTTATTACTAAACTTGATAAAAGCGTACACACCCGAGCGCGCGAGAAAATAGGCCCGCTGGCTGTCGCGGAAATTGACGGCACTGTTCAGGCTGATTCGCGTGGCATAAGCGAACTCGAACACGAGCGCCGGCAAAAGTGTCGTAACCAAGAGCACGATCAAGAGCGCTATGCCTTTTTTATTCTTCAGCATCGCTGTTTCCACAACACCATTTCCGCCCTTAATGCCCCGCCTGAACGACATTCACGATATCAACCTGCGTGACGTACACTTTCCCGGTATCGAGCGCAAGCGTGATTTCCACGGCTTTGGGCAAGGCAGGGCTTTTCCTCGTGTCCCAATCATCGCCCCATTGCTTGTTCATGACGTTATAATAGCGCAGCTGCAGGCTTTCCACCCGGTCGGTCATCTCGTACTCGTCGCCGCCCTCAAGCACGGGAATATCCTTGTCCAACACCCGCTTCTCCCTGCGATAAAGGGCATATCCCTGGCCTTCCGGTTTTTCCTTGAAGAAATAGCCCACTTCCCAAAGCTCCATTTCTTTCGTATCGGGCCTCCGCCAATTCGTGAGTGTCGTAAGACTGATGCTGTCGTGCCTGAACTTTTCGCTCCCGCTCTCGGTTTCTTCCATCTTGCCGTAGAAGACCGTGGTCTTCGCCAGGGGCGTATTTACGTAAGCATTCGCCAGATCGTCCGAAAGCCGGGAGAGCAGCGCGCGGGCGACATCGGTGTCGTTGCGGCTTTCCTCCGCCTGTTCGATGTTCCTGCTGGCCGTCGAGAAGCTCCCATACACGACGGTAATGACCACCGCGAGGATCGCCATGGCAAGGAGCACCTCGATGAGGGTAAAGCCCTTCCCATTGCGGATTTCGGATTTCGGATTTCGGATTTTTCTCCTTTTGTTTTGCAATCCGCATTCCGCAATCCGCATTCCGCAATGCATCATGCTACTCATAGCTCACCAGTTCCACCGTCTCCTGCCGTGCTCCCTCTTTCCAGAGCACGACGACCCGCACTTCCATGAGCGTTTTTTCCAGCTCCGACGGTGAAATCGTAGTTTTCCACGCGTATCCTTTGAAATCCTCCTCCGGGAACTCTCCTTCGTCTTCTTTCTGGACAACCGCTCCTGTTCCGGCGGTCACCAGCATTTCGGTCATCTTGCGCTTCGCCAAAAGCGTGGCAGTGGTGATATGGTCCGCGAGCATCACGTCTTCAGTGCTCCGGTTCTTGACGCCGAGCAAGGTCACCAGCACCATGGCGAGGATCGCTACCGCCACCATGACTTCGAGAAGGGTAAATCCGTTCGATTGCGGATTGCGGATTGCGAATTGCGAATTGAAGATTCCAATTTTATTCCGAGATCCGAAATCAGAAATCCGCAATTGTCTCATTTCTCCTCCACGTACCCTTCGTGGAGTTCGGTTGCGCCGGTTAGCGGTTTCACAACCAGCGTAAAGTCCTTGTCGTCTCCGTTCCGGAGATGGATGAGCGCATGTTCGACCCATCCGTCGGGAGTAAACAAAATATACGGGTCCTCGGGATGACCGCCTGCCGTAATATCGCGGAATGTCGTCTGGCCCGACAAGCTTCCCTCGCCGCCTATAACGGACGTCGCGCGCCGGAACTCTACCGTGTTCTCCGACGAGGGCGTCAGGGCCTCCGCCCAGTAATGACCGGCCGGAATGTCGAACCGCATGCGATAGACGGTCTTTTTCGCCTGGGACTCATCACGGAGGAAGCGGATCATGCCCGTCAGATGCCGGCTGCTCCGCTTCAGGTTCGCCTCGCCGAGATCGGCAAAGCGAGGCGCGACCAGCGCGATCATGACGCCCAGGATCGCAATGACCACCGCAAGCTCGATAAGGGTGAAACCCGCATCATTTCGGATTGCGAATTGTCGATTGCGGAATTTGGCTTCTCTTTTATTTTGCGATATTTCAATCCGCAATCCGTAATCCGAAATCCGCAACCGGCGTTTCATTGCATCTTCCAGCTTTCGATGTCCGCGTTGTTCCCTTCGCCGCCCGGCTCGTTGTCAGCGCCGTAGGAGATGATGTCATACTCCCTGTTTTCGTTGCCCGGCGAGAGGTAGCCGAAATCCTTGCCCCAGGGGTCCTTGGGAATGCGCGCGGGCTTGAGGTACCCTCCCTCGCGCCACTTGTTAGGTATGCGGCCTGCTTCCGGCTTATGGATCAAGGCGTCGAGTCCCTGGTCGGTCGCCGGGTAGAAACCGTTATCGAGTTTGAACGCGTCCAACGCGTCCTCAAGCGACCGGATCTGCACCTTGGTCGCTTCGAATTTTGCCTTTTCCTCTTGTCCGAGGATCCGCGGCAATACGAGGCCCGCTAGCAGGCCCAGGATGATGACCACGACCATGATCTCGATGAGAGTAAAACCTTTTTGATTTCTTCTTTTCATAGCCACTCCTTTATAACGGTTTTCTTTGCTATGTACCAGTAGTTCTCCTGACTTCTGACTTCTGACTGAATCACCTCACCCCCGTGCTCATCTGGAGGATGGGCAGCAGGATGGCAACGACGATGAAGCCGACAATCAGTCCCATGACCAGAATGATCACCGGTTCGAGCAGCGACATGAGCGCCGT
>JBGPHF010000185.1:0-4673 GCA_041484215.1 Nitrospirota bacterium | reverse complement strand
GTGCTCCGACGGGTTGTACGCGCACGTTGCGGACAGCGAGATCGCGGAGATCGCATCGCGTCTTTCCCCTGCCCAGGCCTGCCGTCAGCTTGTGGCGCTGGCGGAGCAGCGAGGCACGGACGACAACCTTTCGGTCCAGGTCCTGCAGATCAACGAGGTTGAGAAGGTCTCATTATACCGCGGTGTGGCCATATACCAGGAGACGGCGGACCCCACGACCAAGTACGAGCTCAAACCCGGGCAGGTTCTGGATAATCGTTTTCAGATCCTCGAAACCATCTCCCGGAGCGGAATGGCAACCATCTTCAAAGCCACGGACCTGACCACCAAGCTGGCCGTAGCGATAAAGGTCCCGCTGATGCAGTATGAAAGCGATCCCGGATTTTACTCACGCTTCCTTCGCGAGGAGGAGATCGGGCGCAAGCTCAACCATCCTTCCATTTTAAAATTTTATCCCGTACCGGAGGAACTTCGTACGAGGCCGTACATCGTGACCGAGTATCTCCGGGGCTATACGCTCTCGTATCTGCTCACCAGCGTTCGGCCCATGCCGGAAAAGGACGCGCTCAAGCTGGCCAGTCTCGTGTGCGAAGCGCTCGTGTACATGCATGCACAGGGCGTGGTCCACCGGGACCTGAAGCCCCAGAACATCATGCTTTGCAACGACGGCACGATCCGGATCATGGACTTCGGCATCGCCAAGTCCAAGGAGGGGAGACGGATGACGTTCACCGGTTTCACGCCGGCTGTCGGCACGCCCGATTACATGGCCCCCGAGCAGGTCAAGGGAAAGCGCGGGGACGAGCGGACGGATATCTACAGCCTGGGCGCTCTGCTCTACGAAATGGTGACCGGCGCGACGCCGTTCGAGTGTGAGAACGAGAACCCGCTCGTGATCATGAACGCCCGAGTAGAAGGCGACCCCGTGGCCCCGCGAAAACGCAATCCGAAAGTTACTCCGCAGATCGAGGAGATTATCCTTCACGCCATGGAGCGCGATCCCAAGAAGCGTTATCAAACGGTAGCGGCCATGAAGGCGGAGCTGGACAATCCGGCTACGGTACAGCTGACCAACAGGTGCGACCGGCTCCAGGAACCGACGTGGGGAAAACGCGGCTGGAAAAAAGCGTTCTGGATTGCGCTTGCGATAACGGTCCCCCTTGCCATTTTCATCCTCTTAATTCTACTGATCATCCACCGCGGTCCCGCGCACTAATCCTAATTTACACTTCACGAGCTCTCATATTCGGCGCGCCCTCGTTTTTTGCCCCATGCCCATTTCTTAAGCATACGCCTACAAATTCATCTATCGTAAAATCGAATATAGCTCAGCAGCATGCAGACAGTGCTCGTTTGGGCAATGAAATTAGTCATTTTGCGAATTTATTAATCCAGTCGAGTGTGGCACAGGCTTTGCTTTAACGATAATAGGATTATGATCGAATGTAGTAAAAAAAGGAGATTCATATGAAAAGGATTGAAGCGATTGTACGTCCGGAGAAGGCTTCAGAGGTATGCGCCGCTTTGGACAGGGTGGGCCATCCCGGCGTGACGCTCTCTCAAGTTGAGGGGCATGGAGATCAAAAAAAAGCGTGGGTCAATATCGTTCGCGGCATGTCATATACAGTCAGCTTACAGAACAAAACGAGGGTGGAAGTTGTCGTCAAAGACGAAGACGCGGACAAAATCATCAAAGCCATGCGTGACGCCGCGTTGACCGGCGAGGTGGGAGACGGAAAGATATTCGTCCACGACATGGCAAATGCAATACGAATAAGGACCAACGAAAGCGGAGCGGCGGCAATATAAGATGATTCGTCGCGCGGGTGGGTAAATTCCCCGACACGATGAAAATATCTTTTTAAGCGGATATACTTGATATATAAGCGACAGAGGAAAGGATTACGGGAATTAACAAATGACATATCTTGCTTGGCTCATTTTTGTCGGTGCGGCAATTCTGGAAGTCGGCGGCGACGCGGTGGTCCGTAAAGGGCTTCGCGGAAGCGGCCTCATCGTCATTCTGATCGGGTTTGCCATGTTGGGCTGTTATGGCGTGGTGGTCAACATGGTGAAATGGGATTTCTCGAAAATGCTCGGAGTGTATGTCGCGATCTTCGCGCTTATCAGCATATTATTCGGACGCTTCGTGTTCAAGGAAACCATCCCGGCTGCGACGTGGATAGGTTTGGCTGTAATCATCTGGGGCGGAATGATTATTCAGTTCGGGGACAAGTTCAAGTTATAGCAGCGAAGGATAAATTATGAGCGGCTCGATAATTACTGTTATGTGGACGCTGATCTGCGCGTTCCTCGTCGTTTTCATGCAGGCGGGTTTTGCCATGATGGAAACCGGGTTTACGAGGGCGAAGAACGCAGGCCATACCATTGCAATGAACATGATGATATTCGTCATTGCGGTGCTCGGTTACTGGGCCTGCGGCTATGCGTTCCAGATGGGAACAAAAGAATTTTTTCTGACCAACGCGGTCACTGATGCTTCGATCATTGTACTTTTTCTGTCGCAGGTGGTTTACCTGAACATCGCGGCCACGATACCGACCGGTGCCATGGCCGAGCGCTGGACGTTCAAGTCCTTCGTCGTGTACGGGTTCTTCATCGCCATGTTCGTGTATCCGCTATACGCAAGCTGGGTATGGGGCGGGGGATGGCTTTCTCAACTCGGCAGGAACTTCGGTTTGGGCCACGGGGTCGTCGATTTTGCCGGTTCATCGGTGGTTCACATGGTAGGCGGGGTTTCCGGGCTTGCGGGTGCGATCGTGCTCGGTCCGCGCATGGGGAAATACCGGGCCAGCGGAACGCCCACTGCTATTCCCGGTCATCATATCCCGATGGCTGTGGTAGGGTGTCTGGTTCTTTTCTTTGGGTGGTTCGGATTCAACGCGGGCCCGGCGATGTCTGACGGCGGTCTTCGACTCGGCATTATCGTTGTGAACACCATGCTTGCGGGCACGGCAGCGGCGGCTTCGGCCATGTGCTATGTGTGGTTCGTGTACGGCAAACCGGATCTTTCCCTGATCGCGAACGGACTGCTCGGCGGGCTTGTTGCTATCTCTGCCTCCTGCGCGTTCGTGAGCCCCTTTGGAGCGGCGCTGATCGGGCTTGTGGCCGGTGTGCTTTGTTGCGCGAGCGTGTTTTTTATTGAACGAACGCTCAAGGTGGACGATCCCGTGGGCGCGGTGTCGGTCCACGGTGTGTGCGGCGCCTGGGGCATGCTCGGCCTCGGGTTCTTCGGCAACGGCTCCTATGGCGACGGACTGAACAATGTTTCCGGCATGGTTAAAGGACTGTTCTACGGAGATGGCGCTCAGTTCACGGCCCAGTTTACCGGCGTCATTGTAAATTTCAGTTTTATTTTCGTTGTCATGTACGCATTTTTCAAAATACTGGATCGGATCATCCCGATGCGCGTATCGGAAGAAGTGGAGTTTGAAGGCCTCGACCAGAGCGAAGTGGCGGTTACCGCGTATCCCGACTTCAGCATCACGAAGAGCCGCAGGTAGGGGATATCGTGATAAAGATCGAGGCGATCATAAAACCGTCCAAGCTTGATATCGTCAAGGATGCCCTGTCCGCCGTCGGCATTCACGGCATGACCGTGACTCCCGAGACAAAAGGCTTCGGCAGGCAAAAAGGGCGAGTGGAAATCTACCATGATGCGGAGATTGAAATCTCTTTTATTCCCAAGGTCAAAATCGAGATTGTGGTAACGGAGAGTCTTCTGGAAAAAGTTCTGGCAGCCATTCAGGAAAAAACCAAGACCGGCATGATCGGAGACGGTAAAATATTCGTCACGAGACTCGTCGACGTCGTGCGGGTCAGAACTGGAGAACACGGAGAAAAAGCGATATAAGCGTACCCATTGTCCTCCCCGGTTTTGGGGCCTCACAGGGCCGGTATGAATGGTTTCATACCGGCCCTTTTTATTGTATAATAGCATTCTGCTTAGACAGAATATAGTTCCTGAGAAACGCGATCGCGTTATGATAATTTATGTCCTTATAATGATTTTTGTTATTATCCTGCTTCTTCCGCTTTTAGTAAAGAGCGTGGAGCATAACCTCGAGCTTTTTTTGCTCGTGATCGGCTCTGTTACGCTTATGCTCTCGCACCTGCTGGGACCGGAGCCGCTTTTGTCCCTGCGGCTCGCTGAGTCGGCCTTGCTGGAACCCGTCAAACTTACCCTTGCCACGCTGGTTTTCGGATTGGCCTTCCGGGCCGTTCGCGAGCCGATGAAGAAAAAGATCGTTGCGATCGAAGATACGCTCGGCCCGCGTCTTTTCGCCTTTCTGCTCATCTTCATCCTCGGCTTGATTTCAAGCGTCATCACCGCGATCATTGCGGCCCTAGTCCTCTGCGAGATCGTGAGCGCGATCAATCTCGACAAAAAATATGAAACGCGCCTCGTCGTCTTCGCCTGTTTCTCGATCGGCATGGGCGCCGCCCTGACGCCCATTGGTGAACCATTATCCACCATTGCCGTGGCCAAACTCCGGGGCGGGGCAATGGACGGAGATTTTCTGATGCTGCTGCGGGTCTTCGGGATATACATCCTCCCGGGGCTCGTCCTGATTTCCCTCGTGGGGGGCTTCCTCAGGGGAACGGAGGTCGCGCGCTCCGAAAGCCTCGTCGAAGACTTCGAGGAGCCGTTC
>JBGPHF010000184.1:0-4679 GCA_041484215.1 Nitrospirota bacterium | reverse complement strand
TCGCTGGTAAGCAGTTCCTCCGTCAGCGTGGCGCAATTGATCGAAAGAAAGGGCATGTTCTTTCGTCTGCTCGTAAAATGAATGATCTTGGCGACAAGGCTTTTCCCGACGCCTGTTTCTCCGGTCAGGAACAAGTTCACGTCGGAATCCCTGATGCCTTCGACCGTGTCGAGAATATGCTTCATCTTCGCGCTCCTGGCGATGATGCGGACCTCCTTTTCCATCCCGTAGTAGGTCTTTAATGCGACATTTTCCTTTTTCAGGATCTTTTGTCCCTGTATCTTTTTTACCCTGAGTCCCAGCTCGTCGAGGTTGAAAGGCTTGGTGATATAATCGACGGCCCCCTTCCGCATGGCATCAACGGCCGAATCGATGCTGCCGAATCCCGTTATGATGATCACTTCCGTCCCGGGGTATTTTTCCTTCACCGTTTCGAGCAACTCAATGCCGCTGAACCCGGGCATCTTGATATCGGTGATGAGAACATCGAACTGCTCTTTTTCCATCCGCTGCACGGCCTCGATGCCGTCACGCACTCCCGAGGCGGCGTAGCCCTCTTCGCGGAGAGCATCAACGATGTTGTTCAGGGTGATCTCTTCATCTTCTGCAATAAGAATTTTAAACGCCATTGACCTGTCCGATCTCTTTCCTTTTTTCGTCCTTAGGCAAAATAATCGTGAATGTCGTGCCTTTGCCGGGAGCGCTTGCGACCTCTATTTTCCCCTGATGTTTCTGAATGATGTTAAATACAATGGCAAGTCCCAGACCCGTCCCTTTGTTCTTGGTCGTATAAAAAGGTTCGAAGAGCTTTTCGATCGTCTCCCTGGACATGCCGGTGCCTGTATCGGACACCTGGATCTTGATGAAGTCGTCCTCCTCTTCAGCGCGGACGACAAGATCGCCCCCGTGGGGAAGGGCGTCCACGGCATTGGCTAAGAGATTGATGAAGACCTGCTCCAGCTGTTCCTGGTCGGCATACAGAACGATCTCCTCGGGATGGAGGTCGGGCAGGAACCGTATCGCCCCGGTGTTCCTCTGTTCGCCCAGATGCCGGTATACTCCAGCCAGGAGACTCTTGAGTTCCACGGGTCGCAAGTGCGGTTCCCTGCCTCTCGCAAACTCCAGAAGGTCGCCGACGATCCTCTTGACCCGCATGGTCTGGCCGAATATATCGTCGAGCCCTTTTTTCAGGAAATCCGGACATTCCGCGCCGGTTTTTTTCTGGAGTCTTTGCGCGGTCGTGTAAATATTGTTCAGCGGATTATTGAGTTCATGCGCAACGCCGGCCGCCAGCGTTCCGATCGCGGCCAATTTTTTGCTCTGGAGCAGCTCCTTTTCCCGCTGGGTCAGGTGCTCTTCCATGATATTGAACTTGTGGATGAGCGTCTCCACCTCATCCCGGGCCGTCCAGGTTGTCCGGGAAAGCGGCATTACGGTAAAACGGCCCTCTCCCGCCTTTTCCACAACATCGGTCAAGAGCTGCAGGCGTTTCACCACGTTGTTGATAATGAAAAAAAACGTTCCAAATCCGACGATAAGAAAGAGCGGGAAGATGATCAAGATTGCGTTCCGCGACCGGTGGTTGAAATTGTCTACTTTTTCCCGCGCCGCAGTGTCGAGCTCCTTGGCTTCCACCAGAATATTTTCACCGGTTTTCCTGAGCAAGGTTATTTCCCCTTCCAGTTCCCGGAGCGACACAATGAAGCGGTGGCCCGAAGGGAGGGAAGCGACCTCCCGCAGATAGTTCACGTCCTCAAGCGGCTTATTGAGAAAATTGGCCTCGATCAGATGGCTCACTCTGAGATACGCCGAGGAGGACCGCTTCAGTTTGCCGGATTCGTATGATGCGGTTCTGACCGATGTTTCGATCTTACTGAATTGGCTGCGGTATTCCAGCACGAGTTTGTGCAGCGAAGCGGTCCGATTCATCGAGCGTATCTGCGTGCTCCCCAGGATGCCATCCAGCTCCGTGAGGTACTGATGGATTGCATTCGTTTCGCCGGTCGCTTCGGAAGGGGCATAGAGAAAATAGTTTTTTTCGTGCCTTCTGAGCTGGAGGGATTTGCTCCTGATGGTATCGGTCAATTCGAGGAAGGTCGTTTCCTTGCGTATTTCAACGAAATTCAGATAGAGAAAGGCTGACAGGAGTGCGATGATGCCTGCACTGAGGAAGAAGCTCAAGACTATCTTTTTTTTAAGCGACATGTCGAATACCGCGCGCGGAGGCAACAAAGAAACGGCTGAAGGCGTAACACACCTTCAGCCCATCGATACCTGCATTATCAAGAGCGCCCTTACGTGCCTCTATATTCCCACCACGAACACCGGGCAGGTCGCGCGGTCAATGACCTTTTCCACGATGTGGTCGCCGAAGAGTTTGCTCAAGATGCCTTTCTTTTTCTTCGAGCCCATGATGATGAGATCGCACTGCTCTTCCTCCGCGACCTCGACGATCCGCTGCGGCACATCGCCCTCTTCCAGCCTCGTCTTCACCATCGCGCCTTCCGCTTCCGCGGTCTTGCGAATTTCGCGCAGGGACGCGGCGCCTCCGTCATCGAACACGTCGTGCAGGTTCTTGATGCCCGTCAGGTTCAGGTCCCCTTCATAGGGCTGGACAACCTTGACGACGGTGATCCAGGTCTTCTCGTCCTGGGCAAGCTTGATGCCCTGTTTCAGGACTTCTTTCGAGCCGTTCAGCGCGATCAATACTTTACGATAACCCTTCATGTCGCTTCTCCTGATAAATCTATTACTTCGCGATCAAAACCGGACACGACGCGCGGGCGATGACCCGTTCCACCGTGCTGCCCATCATCGCCTTGTCAACGCCGCGCCATCCGTGCGTTCCCGTGACGATCAGATCGCTTTTCATCAAACCGGCGATCTCAAGGATTTTTTCACTGGTATGCCCTTCCTGCACCACTGCCTTGATCGAAACGCCGCAGGCGGCGGCGATTTTTTTTGCTCCCTCGACGATGCGCTCAGCTTCCTGAAAAAACTTATTCTTGATGTCTTCGGTCTTGAAAAAATCCATCATTTCCTCGTACCGGGGGATGACGTACAGGACCGAGATCTCGGCGTGGTCGGCCTTGGCCAGCTCGCAGGCCCGGACCAGGGCCTTCCGGCTCGATTCTGAGCCGTCGAACGGGACCAGGAGCGCGTTGTATTTGCCGGTGCCTTTCGCGCTCTGCTTCTTCACCACCAGCACGTCACAGGCCGCGTTCAGGATAACGCGTGACGTCACGCTGCCCATCAGGAGCCGCTTGATGCCCCTCCTGCCGTAAGTCCCCAGGGCGATGAGGTCCGCTTTCTTGCCCAGGGCCGTATCGACGATCACTTCAGGCGGCTCTCCTTCGCAGATGATCGATTCGAGGCTCCCGTTCAGGCCGAATTCATCGTGAATGTTTTTCTTGGCCTGAAGGCAGACATGGGTCCCGTATTCGAAGCGTTTCTCCATCTGCGACGGCAGCGCCGCGAACTCTTCCTGATCGAAATAGACCGCGTGGACGAGAACGACCGAACTCCCCTTCTGCTTCGCCCGGAGGGAAACCTCTCTGAGCGCCGCCTTGCTCGGCTCCGATTCATCGTACCCGACGACAATTGATTTGTACATTAATGGGAACCTCCGCCTTTGCGGAACACCAGGCCCACGCCGAAACCCGCGCCGAGGGCTATGCCGATCGAGAGGAAACCATACAAGGCCGCGCTGTTCTTCGCCATCGTTGCGAGCGTCTTGACCACGCCCACCTGCTCCACGTTCACCTTGGACTCGGCCTGCTCCACGACCTTACCGTTCTTCACCGCGTAGACGCTGACGAGATAATCGCCGGGCGCGGCCTGGTACGGCCAGTCGGTAAGAATATAATATTCCTGCCTGCCGTTCGCGGCCGTTGTGGTCGATATTTTCCCGAAGGAGCTCGCATACACCTTCGAGTCTTCCTTGAACTTGATGAACTCACTGAACCACTTCGCCTTCTCTTCTTCGTTGGCGACGGGCGTCACCTCGACGTGCTTGGCAAGGGAGGGATAGCCGAGCACGTATTTGTCCGCTTCCACTGCACTCAGCATCTCCTCGAGCTTCTTCGTGCTGTACACGGAGTAAAAGTTCGGCGTATTCTCGAACTTGAGCTGCCCCACGTTCATCCACAAAAAGCCGCCGACCTTCCCCTTCTGCTTCATGACCTGATGCCCTTCGGGCGAGGTTATTTTGATTACCAGGTCTACATTCGGGTCCGACTCGCCCCGCACGCTTACCGTGCTGCCGTGGTAGAAGAAATCGATGGTGATGTGGTCATGGTTCGCCTTGGCCGTCAGCATGGCGAAAGAATCGCTTGCCCACGCGACAAGAGACACCGCCACGATGCCTACGAGCGCGAATACTATTTTTTTTCTGACTTCTGACTTCTGAATTCTGGCTTCCGACATATTAATGTCCTCCTGCTTGCGAAATAAGTAGCGCCGGTGTAAGCGTCAGTTCAAAGATGATCTTTGCGGTGACGACAAGCACGATCCCCGCGAGAAGGATCTTCAGCTGTTCGGCCTTGAGCTTTCTGCCCATGACCGCGCCTGCCTGCGCGCCGATCGTGGACCCCAGAAGCAGCAGCACGGCGAGGACGAAGTCCACACTGTGGTTCGTATAGGCCTGGAGGAACGTGACCTCGATGCAGGTGAACAGGATC
>JBGPHF010000183.1:0-4685 GCA_041484215.1 Nitrospirota bacterium | reverse complement strand
GTACACGCCGGCGCTCCTGATCGGTCGGGCGAGCTGGCCCAGGATCACGCCGTCGGCCTCCTGGCTGACCCAGGAGCTGAGTTTCTGTTTTTCATGAAAAGCGCGGATATTCCTCGCCGCGAGTTTGAGGGCCTCGACTTTTTTCAGATCTACGCGCGAGTAAGCCTCCCTGATTTCCTCGGGAGTCACCCGGAGGTCTTTTAGGGTGAGCTTTACCTTGTCGAACTTCTCGGTGTATTCGAGGACCGCGGGGTCGCCTTGCTTGCGCACGGCTTCGACAACCTCTTTGACCGCAGCAGCGACCTCCTCGGTCGCGGTCTCGCCCCGGTCCACGATGCGCTTGAGTTCTGCTACGATGTCTTTCTGCTGCGAGTCGAAAATCTTCATAAAACCTCAAAATGCACCACAGAGGCACAGAGAAAAGCAAAAGCCTAAGTTTTGGTTGGGTCTCACCCGTGTCTCAGTGTCTCTGTGGTTTATATTGTATCTTAAACTCTTTTTATGTCCGCCCCTAACGCCGAGAGCTTCTGCTCGATGTCCTCGTAACCCCGGTCGAGATGGTAGATGCGGGATATCACGGTCTGGCCTTCAGCGGCGAGCCCGGCCAGGATGAGCGACGCGCTGGCGCGGAGGTCCGTGGCCATGACCGGGGCTGCCGAAAGCCTGGGCACGCCTTTTATGATAGCCGTGCGTCCATCGGTCTGGATGTCGGCCCCCATCCGTCGCAGCTCGGCAACGTGCGTGTACCGGTTCTCGAAGATAGTTTCGTTGATGACGCTCGTTCCCTCGGCAAGGGCCATGAGGCTCATGATCTGCGCCTGCATGTCCGTGGGAAAGCCCGGATATTCGAGGGTCGTGACGTTCACCGGCGCGATCTTGCGCTTCCCCGTGACGCGGATCGTTTCGTCGGCCACGGTTACCTCGGCCCCCGCTTCGGACACCTTCGACAAGACGGCGTCGAGATGGCCGGGAAAACAGTTTTTGATCAGGACGGTCCCGCCGGTGATGGCTGCGGCGATCACGAAGGTCCCGGTCTCGATCCGGTCGGGCATGACGGCATACTGCATGGGTCGAAGACTGTCGACACCCTGGATCTTGATGATGTCCGTGCCCGCGCCCTCAATCTTGGCGCCCATCTGGATGAGCGCATTCGCCAGGTCCGTGATCTCGGGCTCGCGCGCGGAGTTCTCGAGCGTCGTCTCTCCTTCGGCGAGCACGGCGGCCATCATGATATTTTCCGTACCGGTCACGGTCACGGTGTCGAAGTAAATATGAGCGCCCCGCAGTTTCTTCGCTTCCGCGATCACGTAGCCGTGTTCGATCGCCACCTTGGCTCCGAGTTTTTCCAGACCCATGATGTGCAGGTTGATGGGCCGGGCCCCGATAGCGCACCCGCCGGGAAGCGAGACGCGGGCCTTGCCCATCCGGGCGACCAGGGGCCCCAGCACAAGCACCGAGGCCCGCATAGTCCGGACGAGGTCGTAAGGCGCTTCGGGGAGTGCGAGCCCTGTCGAGTCGATGACCGCCTCATGGTCCGTGAGCTCGACGGCGACTCCCATGTGCCTCAGGATTTTCGCGAATGTCTTAACGTCGACGAGCGAGGGGACATTGGCAATGCGATGCTCGCCTGCGCACAAAAGGGACGCCGCGATGATCGGGAGCGCCGCGTTTTTGGCCCCGCTGATCGTCACCTCACCGTTCAGTTGTTTGCCGCCGTTGATTACGATGGTTTTCATAAGGTCAGATTGCAGATGACAGATGACAGGCAAAAGAGCGAGTCTGATTTCTGTCTTTTCTATTTTTTGTGCGCCACAATCACCCGGTCGATTCCCGCCAGGTCTTTCAGTATTTCTATTCCGATATACGCGCCGGTCGCGGCAGCGAGCCGCTTCAGTTTCTCCGACTGTCCCATGCCCATTTCCATGACAAGTACGCTTTGTTTTTTGAGATACTCCGGGGCCTGCTCAAGGATCCTTTGCTGAATCTCGGTGCCTTCGGGCCCGGCGATGAGAGCCATTTCAGGCTCGTAATCCCTCACTTCCGGCTGTAGTCCCGGGAGGTCGCCCGCTTCTATATAAGGCGGATTCGCCGTGATAATGTCAGTTTTGCCGCGGAGATCAAGCTCATCAAGCGGTTCGAACAAGTCGCCCTCCAGGAAACGCACCTGGTTCGATACTTCTTGTTTTCGTGCGTTCTCCCGGGCAATGTCGAGCGCCTGCGATGAGCTGTCGGTTGCAAAAATCCGCGAGTTCTTGATTTCACGAGCAAGGCTCACGGCAATACAGCCGGAACCGGTGCAGAGGTCGATAATAGCAAGAGGACCCGCCGCAGTCCGCGCGGTTTTGATCGCAGTCTCGACTATCAGTTCCGTCTCCGGCCGGGGAATGAGTACGCCGGGAGCAACGAAGAAATCGAGGCCCCAGAACTCCTGTCTGCCGGTGATATACTGGAGCGGCTCCCGCCGAGACCTGCGGGCAATGATCTCTTCAAAAAGCTGCTGAGTCCCGCTGTCGAGCGTTTCATTGCCATGGGTGAAGAGCCAGGCCCGGTCTCTATTCATTACGTGAGAAAGAAGTACCTCGGCGTCAAGCCGGGCATTGGTTATTCCGTGGGCTGATAAGCGCTGTGCGGCTTTATATATTGTTTCAGCGAGAGTCAAGGGTATTCATCGCGGTATTTGGATCAGCTTGTTTCAATCCGCAATCAGAAGTTCGGAATAAAGGTATCTTATAGGTTCTTCAACCGTTCCGAGTTTTCCGCGGCAGCAAGCGCGTCGATGAACTCGTCGATGTCTCCGTCCATGACTGCGTCGATCTTGTAGAGCGACACGCCGACACGGTGGTCCGTGACCCTGCTCTGCGGAAAGTTATAGGTCCTGATCTTTTCGCTTCGGTCTCCGGTCCCTACCTGCAGTTTGCGGGCAGCTGACTCTTCGGCTTCCCGCTTTTCGCGTTCTTTTTCGAGCAAGCGGGACTTGAGGATCTTCATTGCTTTTTCGCGGTTCTTGAGCTGCGACCGCTCGTCCTGGCAGGCGACCACTTCGCCTGTCGGAAGGTGCGTGATGCGGACAGCGGAATAGGTCGTGTTCACGCTTTGGCCGCCGGGACCCGAGGAACAGTAGGTGTCGATCCGAAGGTCCTTCTGCTCTATCTGCACGTCCACGTCCTCGGCTTCCGGGATCACCGCCACGGTCACCGTGGAAGTGTGGATCCTGCCGGAGGACTCGGTCGAGGGAACGCGCTGCACCCGGTGCACGCCGCTCTCGTACTTGAGTTTGCTGAACACGCCTTTGCCCTGGATCTGGGCTATTACTTCTTTCGCGCCGCCTACCCCCGAGGTGCTCATGTCGAGGAGCGTGACTTTCCAGCGTTTTTTTTCGGCATAGCGTGAGTACAGGCGGAAGAGTTCGGCCGCGAACAGCCCGGCCTCGTCCCCGCCGGCGCCCGCGCGGAGTTCGAGAAATATGTTCTTCTCGTCCCGCGGGTCCTTCGGCACGAGCATGAGCCGCAGGTCTTGTTCCATCCTTGCGACCCGGGGCTGGAGCTCCTTGAGTTCCCCCCCGGCCATGTCGCGAAGCTCGGGATCGGCCTGCTTGTCCTGCGCCATTTCCTCGGATTCGCGGATCTGCTTCAGGACCTGCCGATAGGCGCGGTAGTGGTTCACCACGTCCTCGATCTCGGACCGCTCCTTGGAGTATTTCTGGTATTGTTGATGGTTGGCGGCGACGACGGGATCGGACAGGAGCCTCGTGAGTTCGTCGTATTTTTCCGCAACAGCGTCTAATTTTTTAAACATAGGTTAAACAAAGTATGCCACGAAGGCGCCAAGGCTCGAAGAAAGCAACAGATCAAGATTTCTTCTTCATGTCTTTGCGTCTTTGTGGCAAGTTGTGCGTTTTCTGCAACAAAAAACCCCGCTTCAGCGGGGTTCCATCGCGAGGGCTTCTTTCATCGCCCTGATGGCGACCTCTAGTTGATCATCGGAAGGTTCCCTCGTGGTGAGCTTCTGAAGCCAGAGCCCCGGCGTAATCAGAAATTCGATAAGCGCGTTGCCACGCTTCTTCGCGCTGTATTTGAGAAATTCGTATCCCAGACCCGCGATCACGGGCAGCAGGACTATCCTCGAAAGGCCTTTCGCCCAGAGCGGCCAGGAGCCGGGTATGAGCGAGAACAGCATGATCGAAATCGCCATCACGATGAGCAGGAAGCTGGTGCCGCATCGGGGGTGGATGCAGGAGTACGGCCTTGCGTTCTCCGGCGTGAGCTCGACTCCGGCCTCGAACGCAGCGATTGTTTTATGTTCGGCCCCGTGGTATTCGAAGACCCGGCGGATGTCTTTCATAAAAGATATTGCGGAGACATAGCTTAGAAAGAAGGCCACCCGAAGCGCGCCGTCGGTGAGGTTGTACAGGAGGCTGTTTTTGCCGACGGTTGCGAACTTCGCGCCGAGAAGATTGGTGATGAGGAGAGGGAGCGCGAGAAAGAGTCCGAGGGCAAAGACCACCGCAAAGAGCATGGTGCCGGCCATGGCAAGAGGGCTGATTTCTTCTTTTTTCCCGTCATCGCTCTCGAGCGCTTCGTTTGCCGAAAAATTGAGCGCCCTGATCCCGAGCCACAGGGCCTCGAAGAGCGCCGCCGAGCCCCGAATGATCTTTTTCTTGAAGAGCGGGAACCGCTCACCGAGCG
>JBGPHF010000182.1:0-4698 GCA_041484215.1 Nitrospirota bacterium | reverse complement strand
GACGCGCTCTATGCGTATTGCAAAGAGATGGTTGCGAAAGGCAAGCCCCATGGCGCGTACTCGGCTTGACGTTGTCCTGCTCTTCAGCGCCCGGACCGTGCGCCTCTTTGCCTACGGAGCGCTTTCGGTGGTGCTGGCCCTGTACCTCCACGAGCTCGGCCTGAGCGGGGCGGAGATCGGGCTCTTGTTCACGTTCACACTTGCCGGAGACGCGGGCATATCGCTCTGGATCACGACCACGGCCGACCGCATCGGCAGAAAAAAGATGCTCATCCTGGGCGCGGGTCTCATGATCATGGCAGGCGTCGTGTTCAGCCTTACGGGCAATCTCGCGCTGCTGATCATAGCGGCGGTCATCGGCGTCATCAGCCCGAGCGGGAACGAGATCGGCCCGTTTCTTTCGCTCGAACAGGCGGCGCTTTCTCAGCTTCTTCCTTCCAAGGAACGGACACGCGCCTTCGCGTGGTACAACCTCGCGGGCTCGCTCGCTACCGCATCAGGCGCGCTCGTAGGGGGTTTTCTTTCACAATACCTGATGCACAGAGGACTCTCGGAGCTTGCGTCCTATAAGGCTGTGATCCTGGGTTATTCGATATGCGGTCTCATCATCGCCCTCTTATTCCTTCTGCTCTCTTCCGCTGTTGAAGCCGCACCGACTGCTCCGGCTACGAAGCGCGTGCTCGGTCTTCATAAGTCCAGGGGCGTGGTGCTGAAGCTCTCCGGCTTGTTTGCCCTGGACGCCTTCGCGGGCGGGTTCATCATCCAGAGCATGGTCGCCTACTGGTTTCACATCAAGTTCGGTGTGGACGCGGGCGTCCTCGGAAGTATCTTTTTCGGGGCGAATATTCTGGCAGGGCTATCCGCACTGCTTGCGGTCAATATCGCCAAACGCGTCGGCTTGATCAATACCATGGTGTTCACGCACATCCCGTCGAACGTGCTGCTCTGTCTCGTCCCGCTCATGCCGAATCTGACGCTCGCAATCGCGGTGCTCCTTGTCCGTTTCAGCATCTCCCAGATGGACGTTCCCACGCGCCAATCCTACACCATGGCCGTGGTGGCGCCTGACGAGCGTTCCGCTGCCTCGGGCGTCACGTCCATTGCCCGTTCCGTGGGGGCCGCGATCTCGCCTGCGTTAAGCGGCGTCTTTCTCGCTTCTCCGATGCTCTTGAGCGCGCCCTTTTTCGTGGCAGGAGGGCTCAAGATCGTTTATGATTTGCTCTTGTATAGAAGTTTCAAAAAAAGCGACTTGCGGTGATTGCGGTATACTAATAACTGAGCGCACTCTATGAACACTTCACGGTCATATTCCATACTCGTCGTCGGCCTCGGGGCTCTCGGGACTGTGTTCGCGGCGCTGCTTAAAAAAGCGGGGCACACGGTTTTCGGGCTCACGAAAGACAAGTATCTTCCCGCGTTCGGGGACCGCAAGGTCAGGGTCACGGGCATCTGGGGAGAGCACGAGGCCGTGCTCGACGGCGTGCATAGCTCGATCGAGCCGCTGAAACGAGAAAAGCTGGACCTCATAATCCTGAACGTCAAGTCCTTTGACACCGAAGCAACGATTAAACAGGTGCAGCCGCTCGTGGGGAAGGACACGCTCGTCCTCGTTGCGCAGAACGGATACGGAAACTACGAGGCAGTGGCAGGCGCAATCGGCAGAGAGCACACGCTCCTCTCGCGAATCATCTTCGGCGTCAAACTGCACGAGCCGGGCAAGTCCGAAGTTACGGTCTTTGCCGATGACGTGCGGATCGGCCAGCCGCACGGGGCAGTTCCCGTGGAGCGCATTCAGAATATCGCCGAAGCCTTCAAATCCGCAGGCATCCCCGCTCAATACGCCGAGAACGTCTACGCTATCCTGTGGGACAAGATCCTCTACAACGCGGCGCTCAATCCCCTAGGCGCGATCCTCGAATGCACCTACGGGGACCTTGCGGAGAAGGCAGAAACACGGAGCATCATGAACGCGGTCATGGACGAGATATTCCAAGTTGCCCGGGCGCAGGGGATCAAGTTCAACTGGCCGTCTCCGGAAGAGTACCGGAACCACTTCTACACGAAGCTCGTCCCCCCAACGGTAAAGCATTTGCCTTCGATGTATTACGACGTGAAGGCAGGGAAGCGGCTTGAGATAGACGCCTTGAACGGCGCGATCGTAAAGCTCGCGCAGGAGAAGGGCATTTCAGTTCCTGTGAACGAGACCATCACGAACCTCATTAAAGCAAAAGAGGTTCTGGCTTCCCGACAGTCCAAGTGATTTTTTAGGTCTTCACGATGCTTTCCAACCCGGTGAACCTATAGGGTCATGAACCTATAGGGTCAGGTCTTTTAATTTGACATTCTCCTTGTTCTTTGCTAAATTCCCCATATGACCCGACCCCTCCGCATAGAATACGCCGGTGCCGTCTATCACATCACCTCACGCGGCAATGAAAAGAAGGCCGTTTTCAAAGACGACCAGGACCGCATCAACTTCCTGAACACGCTCCAGCATGTCAATAAACGGTATAACTGGCTCTGTCATGCCTACTGCATGATGGATAACCATTATCACCTCCTGATCGAGACACCTGACGGCAATCTGTCCCTGGGTATGCGGCAGTTGAACGGCGTCTATACGCAGCTTTTTAATAAACGTCATCAAAGGACAGGTCATCTGTTCCAGGGCCGGTATAAATCGATCCTCATTCAGAAAGACAGCCATCTTCTCGAAGTATGCCGGTACGTGGTATTGAATCCTGTCCGGGCACGGATGGTTGAACGACCGGAATCCTGGAAATGGTCTAGCTACCGTGCCACAGCGGGGAGGGAATCGCCGGCACCATGCCTGACCGTGGATTGGATTCTTGGACAATTCAGCCGCAAGAGGGGCGCAGCCGAGAAGAAATATCGGCAATTCGTCAAATGGGGTATCGGCAAAGATACTATCTGGAGAGAGGTAAAGGGACAGTCAATTCTCGGTGAAGACGATTTTGTCGAGGGGCTCATAACCCATATTAAGAAACATCAGGACGTTCCTGAGATACCCAAAAGCCATCGCTATGCGAACAGGCCTTCTCTTGATAAGATATTTCTGAAAAATGAAATCATTGATAAGAAAAAACGAGACAAAAAGATCATTGATGCCGTGCAGAAATACGGATATACTCAGCAGCAAATAGCCGCCCATCTGAGCATGCATTATTCAACGATCAGCAATCTGGTGAGAGGGAAGGCGTGACACCAAAATAAAAGACCTGACACTTAGGCCTGTGACACTTAGGCCTGCTTAGGCCTGTTTCGATCAGCAGGATTGTGAACACGAAGAAGTAAAATGACATAAAAGGAGACCTGGGCCTGAAGAACTGCCGGAGTTATTGACTCAATGCCGCTTTCCTTCTATAATGTGTTCGTAGAGACTAAGGAGAAAAAATGCCCCCCACTACAGTAAAAGATGAAATTGTCCGGGAAATCAAGAACCTCCCGGCATCGCAGGCAAAGGAGGTGCTGGATTTTATCTGTTTTGTCAAACATAAGGAAACCTTGTCCCGGATCGATTCTACCCAAGCGTACTTTTATACGCCGAAATGGAAAAAGATGGAAGTTGCTGCGGAAAAGGACATAAAGGAGGGCAGGGTTTCCGAGTCATACGCAGAGTACGAAACGGATCGGTTGTTCGCGGATCTGAAAAAAGGTAAGCGAAAGGCCGGTAAGTGAAAATCCGCAGAACGAAAACGTTCGACAAGACCTTTCTCAAACTTCCCGCGCAGGTTCAGCTAAAAACCGAAAAAGCCGTCAAGCTTTTACTTCTCGATTTTTATCATCCATCGTTGCATACAAAGAAAATGATCGGGCAGAAGGATATTTGGGAAGCCCGGGTGGACTATCATTACCGGTTCACGTTTACCTTTGACCACGACACGATCATCCTGCGAGTAGTCGGCAATCACGAAGATGCCTTGAAGAATCCATAGCAGCCTATCCAAATCCAGCACGCGCTTGGCGCGACTCTCGCTACCAATAACACGAAAGAATTTAAACAAATAAAGAACCTGAAATTTGCGGACTGGAGCGTTTAACCGGCTTGCAGGAGGTTGCGTATTCGATCATCCCTTTCTTGCAAATCCCCCCTAACTATGCTACTGTACGCCTCCCATGGAAATCGTCCTTGCCACGCGCAATAAAAAGAAAATAGAAGAGATCAAGCGGATCACCGTGGACTTGCCGGTGACTGTTCTTTCGCTTGATAATTTCCCCGGATGTCCTGAAACGGTGGAGGATAAGGACACCTTCGAGGGAAACGCGATTAAAAAGGCGGTCGAAGTCTGCCGCTTTACGGGGAAACCCGCTCTTGCGGACGACTCCGGCCTTGAAGTCGACGCCTTGAACGGCGCTCCCGGGGTGTATTCGGCCCGGTATGCGGCGGGGACCGGCTCCGGGAACGATGTGAGGAATTACGAGAATCTCCTTTCCGAACTTGAACGTGTTCCGAACGAAAAACGCTCTGCCCGGTTTGTCTGCTGCATGGCCCTGGCATTCCCGGACGGGGCGATTAAGACCTTTTTTGGCGAGTCAGAAGGTTGCATTATCCGGGAGCCAAAGGGAAAAAGCGGGTTCGGTTATGACCCGGTGTTCGTTCCCGAGGGCCATAAAACCACGTTCGCGGAGATGTCCGGACCGGAAAAAGACCTTCTCAGCCACAGGGGCAAAGCCCTT
>JBGPHF010000181.1:0-4707 GCA_041484215.1 Nitrospirota bacterium | reverse complement strand
TCTGTGAATTCACCCTCCCGACAAATTCCTCGATCTGCTTGGGCGGCGTTCCCGCCGCCTGAATGATTGTTGGTTTCTGAATGTGCCGCATATTCCTGCCTCCGATTATCGTAAGAGTTCTCGAATCGCCGCGCCCAGTCGACTGATGCCGAGCTCGATCGTTTTCTCATCCACACACGAAAAATTGAGCCGCATCGTCCGTGTTCTCGTTTTGTTGACATAGAAGGGATCGCCGGGAACGAAGATGACCTTGTCCTTTACCGCGATCTCGAATAAGTCGAGCGCTGCCGCGCCCTGCGGCAATTCGGCCCAGACAAACATCCCTCCTTCGGGCTTCGTATACATGACGCTGTCCGGGAAATGCTTCCGGATGCCCCTCACCATTGCCCTGCACTGGTTTCCATAGGCCGTTCGGATCTTGTTTATATGGCTGTCGAAGTCGTTGTCCTTTAAATACTGGTAGATGATGGCCTGCGTAAAATGGCTCGTGTGAAGGTCCGCTGCCTGCTTCGCGATAATCAGTTTTTCCATGATGCGCTTCGGGGCCGCGATCCACCCCAGCCGAAAGCCTGGAACAATGGTCTTGGAAAATGAACCGAGCAGCACGGTAGTGTCCGGCAGCAGCTCCTTGAAGGATGGCTTGTCCTCCCCCTCGAACCTCAACTCGCCGTAGGGATTGTCTTCAACCAAGAGCGTGTTTGTACCGCGAAGTGTTTCCGCGACCTCGATCCTGTTTTTTTGCGAGTAGGAAATGCCTGAGGGATTCTGAAAATTAGGGACCGTGTACATCAGTTTCGGCTTTTCCGTGGACAGCGCAGCTCGGAGCTTCCCGGTATCCATTCCATTCTCGGAAACCGGAATAGGAAGAAACTTCGGCTTATATATGGAAAACGCCTGGATGGCCCCCAGGTACCCCGGTTCCTCGATGATCAGGCTGTCGCCGTCGTTGACAAGAACTTTCCCCAAAAGGTCCAGGCCTTGCTGCGAGCCGCTGGTGATCAGGATGTTTTCGACGGGAATGTCGAGCCCTTGCTTTTGACGATACCGCTCCGCGATATACTCCCGGAGTTTCAAATACCCTTCGGAGTTGCTGTACTGAAAAATGTCCCTGCCATGAATGCTGAATACCTTCTTCGTCGCTTCTTTGATCTCCTCCGCGGGAAACAGCTCCCGGTTGGGCAATCCTCCGGCAAAGGAAATTACCGACGGGTCGAGGGCGACTTTCAGTATTTCACGGATGAACGAGCGCGGAACGTCGGTGATCCGGTCAGAAAAGATGCTGTTGAAGTCATTTTCCTTCATGGTTTTTGATTTCCTGATTATGTGAGTGTAGCAGAAACCGAGAGAAAAGCAAATATCGGGCTTTCCTTTTCTCCTCGCTGATCAGCGTGCTGTTGCCGCTACCTGTATCGCCTGTTCAATGTCTTCAAGCAGATCATCCGCTTGTTCGATGCCAACCGACAAACGCAAAAGGGAATCAGAGATGCCGATCCTCCTGCGCTCCTCGGCAGAGATTTTGGCATGCGACGTGACCGCAGGGGCGCAGATGGTCGTTTCAATACCGCCCAGGCTCACTGCCGGCTTGATGAGGCGCAGGGCGCGGATAAAGCGGCCGGGGTCGACTTTTGCTTCATCCAGCTCGAACGACAGCATTGCGCCGAAGCCGGCCATCTGCGATTTTGCGAGCTCATGATAGGCCGAGCTTGCAAGGCCCGGATAATTCACGCGGCGGACCTTGGCGTGCTTTTCCAGACGGCGCGCGATACGGCCCGCGTTATCGGACTGCCGCTCGACTCTGATCGCAAGCGTCATCAGGCTGCGTTCAAGCAGCGCGCACGTCGCGGCATTCAGGCTCCCTCCCAAATTTCGCGCCACCGCACGTATACGCTCGGCCTTTTCCTTTGATGTGACCGCAATGCCGCAGCAGATGTCGCTGTGGCCGCCCAGGTATTTCGTCCCGCTGTGGACCACCACGTCGATTCCGAGCCCATACGGGTTTTGATACAACGGTGTTGCAAAAGTATTGTCGATGATGGTGATGACGTTTCGCTTCCGCGCGAACTGCGCAACTTTCCTGATGTCGACCACGCTCAAGAGCGGATTGGTCGGAGATTCGATAACGATGACCTTCGTGTTCTCCCGGACAGCGCCGCAAACGGCATCTGCATCCGTAGCTGCAAAAGTGCATGTTATGCCGAATCTTTGAAATTCAGTCGTGGCAAGGGCATGCGTCCCACCATAAAGCTCATCCATCATCACCTCATGGTCGCCCGCGCCGGCAAAGGCCAGGATGGCCGTGCTCATCGCGGCCATGCCCGAACTGAAGAGCACTCCGTCCTCTGCCCCTTCAAGCGCGCAGACCTTCTCGACGACCGCCCTCTGGTTCGGCGTATTGAAGTAGCGGGGGTAGGCAACCTCCTCCCGGTCCAGATATCCGAATGCCGATGACGTGAATATGGGCGAGTTCACCCCGCCGGACATGGTGTCTTTGATCGTTCCGCTGTGAACGCATTGCGTCTCTTTCCTCATTTCAGGAACCTCCCTTGTTTTGTGCGCGGCATTTACGGCGTCAGCTGCTTTTGGCATATTTCTTTTTTGCTTTGCGTCTTTGCGCTAAAACTTTTTTTCATCTCTCTTACGGTTTTGTTCCTGTCGTGTACAGCACACCCACGTCGAGCCAAATGCCCTTTTTGTTCCTGATGGCCTCGACTTCGTGAAGATGCTCGCGTTTGAACCGCTCCTGGTCCTCCGGCTTGAGCTGGCCGACCATCCTTCGAAATCCCGCGTTCCAGACAATGTCCCACCACTGTTCCGCGTTTTCCAGGTGATAACCCACGTTCTTCGATTCAACGCGAATATCCGCAAGGCCTGCCTTGTCAAAAAGCTGCCTGCACCCCGCTTCCTGTGCGATGCGCTTCCAGGCCTGGGGCGGGTTTTGAACGCCGCATGCTGCGAGCCGGTTGAAGAAAAGGTCCCTCAAGGGCTGAAAGTAGCTTTCCTGAAAATTGGTGATCATGACCTTCCCGCCCGGCTTGACCGCGGAAACGATGCGCGCAAGCTGCGCATCCATGTCCTCGGCAAAGAAGATGCCAAAGGCGCAGACCGCGACATCAAAGCGGCCGTCGAAGCCCAGGTCCTGCATGTCCCGTTCGATAAACTCGACATTGCCGGCATTGAGCGCTTTCGCTTTTTGGCGCGCCTGATCGAGCATCCCGGAAGAGAAGTCCACGGCGGTCACTCGCCCGCGCGGCAGCATGCGCGCTACTGCCAGGCTCGCGTGCCCGGTCCCGCAGGCGACATCGAGCACACGCTCGTCGCCGCGCAGTCCGAGAAGAGTTGCCATGTGCTCTGCGCTCGCGGGGAAAAACCGGAGCGCCTTGTTGTTGTATCCGGCGGAGACCGTATTGAACGTCTCTTTCAAAATGGTTTTGAGCTGTTCGTCCATGTGCATTAACTCCTATTCAAAATAAGTTTAGTGCTTATCTTCGGTTACATAACTCCGCGCACAAAATCGTCCAGAAACGTTCCCTTGAAAATGCCGGAAACTGGTCCGGTCATGAATACATGGCCATCCTTTATCTCTATGTCGATCACGCCGCCGGGCATATGGACCTTGATAGCGCTGTCCACGAGGCCCATTTTATACGCAGCGCTCGCGGCGGCACAACTGCTGCTGCCCGAGGCCATCGTATAACCAGCGCCGCGCTCCCAGATCTCTATTCTTATGTTGTTTCGGTCGATCACCTTCAGCAACTGCATGTTGATCCGGTTCGGAAATGCCGCGTTGTTCTCGACAAGCGGCCCGATCTTCAGGGCAAGAGCCTTCGAAGGTTCATCTACCGGAATAACGCAATGAGGATTCCCGATCGAGAGGCACGTCACGGCATAGGAATCTCCGTCAATCATCATCGTTTCATTGACCACTTCCCGTATCGGGCCATTCATGGGGATGCGGTCGCTCTGAAAAGTGACCGTCCCCATGTCAACCTTGATCAAGGTTGCGGTATCGTTCATAAGTTCGACACTCACTGCGCCGCCCATGGTTGTTATTTCAAAAGTACTCGTCTTTACATAGCCCGCATCGAAAAGATACTTTGAAAATATCCTGATGCCGTTTCCGCTCTTTTCCGCCTCGCTGCCGTCGGGGTTGAGTATTCTCAGCCGCATTACGCTGTCTTCGATGAACGGTCCGAAGAGGATTCCGTCGGAACCGACCCCATAGTGGCGATCACAAAGCAATTTTATCACCTCTGGATCGAGGCGAATCTTTGTGTGATTTGGATCGATGACGAGATAGTCGTTGCCCAGCGCCTGATATTTATGGAACGCAAATGTCATTGCCCCTCCTTGCGGGGGTCCGCCTCTCTGTCCGCCCTTTTTCCGCCAAACGCATTGATCGTTCTTGTTCCCTCTGTAAATGATCCGTCATGGGGCGTTCCCTTCGGAATGAAGAATTCCCGGCCCGCTGTCAAAGCTATTTTCCTGCCTTCAATTCCCAGCGTGTATTCTCCCTGGACAACGACAAAATATTCATCAAAGAAATGAACGTGTTCCTTTGATATCCCGTCTTTTGCGCACTCGAATAGCACGAGCTGGCTTCCGTCAACGCCGTCGAACACGTAGCCATCCACACCGTCGCTTTTTTGATGACCGGCAACGGCATTCGCCGGGTGTTTCATGAATTTCGGAAATTCGTCCGCAGTCACG
>JBGPHF010000180.1:0-4718 GCA_041484215.1 Nitrospirota bacterium | reverse complement strand
ATCGTACCAGCTTCAGGGTGCGCGGAACCGCACCGGCTCCGAAGAGCTTCTTCCCAGTCCCGAGAATGACCGGAAAAATCAGAAGCCTATATTCGTCCACGAGGTCTTTCTCGATCAACGCTTGAGCGAGACCGCAGCTGCCATGCACCTGCACTTCCCGAGTGAAGCGCTTCTTGAGTTCGCCTACTTCCTTCTCCACATCGCGAACAGGCAGGGTGTTGTTCCACGTGAACGCGCGATTGGTGCGCGAAGCAACGTACTTCGGCAAGGAATTCAATTTAACGGCTATAAGATTTTCAGGGTCCGTGACCCTCGGCCAGTAGGCCGAAAAAAAATCTTACGTTGTCCTCCCCAGAAGGAACGCGTCCGCTTTCGAAAATATTTCAAACATCGTTTTCCCCATATCGGGGTCGGCATGGGGCACGAGCCAGCCGCCGTAAGGAAAGTTCCCGCTGGGGTCTTCATTCGGAGCGCCGGGCGCCTGCATGACCCCGTCGATAGAGAGAAAGGTCGTCATCATAAGTTCAGCCATGTCACCCTCCTGTTCGGGGAGTAGCCACTCCTCATCTTTTTTAAATTCTATCACTTAAGAGGTGCAAAAACAAAAAAGCCGGAGAGGTTTTCTCTCCGGCCAGTGATCGTCAAGCGGTGTGCAACGGATGCAGCAACGTCACCCGGCCTTTCCGTACTCGATAAAGTCAAACGTCCGCTCAGGATAATCGCTTTCTTTATTCAAGTGCCAGAAACTCCTCCGGCGTCATAATCGGCAGCCGGTCCGCACGGTAATCCGCCTTGTTCCGGGTAATAAGGTAGTCGGCCCGGACGTGGAGCGCTGAATAATACTGCACGGCGTCCTCGAAGTCCTTGAAGGTCGAGGCGAGCGAGAGGTCGATCACCTTTTCATCGACTGCCGCGACTCGGAAAACGATTCTGAGCTTTTCGAGGGCCCGCATCGCCTTTTCGCGCTTCAACTCCTTCGACAGTATTTAAAACATCGTCGGGAAGCTCTGCGCGAACAGATAGCCGTGGAGCTTCTTCTCTTCGATCAGAGTGAACAGCCGGGCGGCAGGGGCGTAATAGGGATCTCGCTTCAGGAAGATATCGAGGATGACGTTGATATCGCAGAGGACGCTCTTCACCGGTACTTCTCCGCGAGATGCTTCCGGTATCCCTCGCGCAGCTGCGCCGCGTCGTGTTTGCCCGAAAGCACGCCCGATACCTCGTACAGGACCGGCGATTCCCGCACCTCGTGCCGTTCCTGCTCCCCAACGGACCTGAAATAGTCCTCGACCATGCGCGACAGGCTGACGCCCTTGGTGCGCGCGGTCTTTTTTGCCTTCCGGATAACGGTATCGTCCAGCCGCAGGGTAAGTTTCGTGGTCATGAACGCATCCTCCTTGGGTGACGTACATATTCTATAATTAGATACGTCACATGTCAAGTTCTTCGCGGCCGTAAATAGAAAAGGCCGGGGGGAATTTCACCCCGGCACGCGATCGTTCAAACGCTGCGCAAGGGTGCAATAGCATCACTCCCGGCGTCAGTACAGACGTGATACACTTAAATCAAGAAGGAGGTTGACTATGAAAGAGTTTATGCTGCTCATCCGAAACGAGATCGACCATCAGGCGACATGGTCGCCTGAGAAGAGTGAACAGTTCCTGAAGAAATGCGAGGTCTATATCGGCAATTTGAAGAAGGCGGGAAAGTTGATATCAGCCCAGCCCATGGTACGGGAAGGCCGGATGATCTCCGGCAGGAAGGACGCCTGGAAGGAAGGGCCGTTCGACGAAGCGAAAGAAGTGATCGTCGGTTACTATCACGTCCTTGCCGAGGACATCAACGATGCAATCACCATTGCCAAAGGAAACCCTGAGTTCGAATTCGGAACTACGGCGCGAGTAGAGGTGCGGCCGATAAAAATGAAGGAAGCAACGACCAGCTTTGTCTATCCGACAACCAGGACGGCGTAACAGCTTGCAGTCGTTCGGTCGCAACGGGCGCAACAACGTCCCTTTGTATCTCTTATCCTTCGTTCAAACGTTCACTCAGTGGAGCCCCCTCCGGCTTCCCGACAAGTCGGGACTAATAACGCGACCTCCCGCGGGTTACGACGCATTCCGCCCCCGGCAAGAGCCGGGGAATGCCAAGTCGCGGGATTGTGGATAACGGTATTATAAACCGATGCAGCAACACGAAAAAATTAAAAACAGGCCCTGACATGATCAGGGCCTGCGAAGTATTCCCACCGGTTCATGTTCTCTCAGGCTATGAGATTCCCCTAAAAGAATTCCAACGGCTGCACTACCGTCACCTTCGTGCTTGCCTTCTTAAGGGGTTCTTTCTTTAACTTACCGGCGATAATTATTGCTAAACCTTCGATAGTCGATTCTCGTTTGGCAACGATAGCAGTTTGATCGCTCGTTGACATCTGTTTCAGCTTCTGGATCAGCTCACGCGCTTGTTCTATCTGCGCCATGGATCCAGACAGCGATTTCCTTTGAATCGACAATTTCGTCTCATCAATTAAAGAATCTATGGCAACCCTTGTCCGTATAAAATTTTGCATAATAATACCCCCGTCCTTTTTTCAATAGTAGTGCTCTTATTGTAAGGCATCTTGTTGATAAAAGCGCGAAAAAAGAGCGAAGACAAGGATTAAAAACCCTGCCCCTAAGATGCTGTGGAACCGACGCTCTTCGTGCGGGCCCTCGTGGTCTGCCGTGAGACGCTGCATTACGAAGATGACGAAAGACCTCAAACGCGGGCGGATGCAGCAACACGAATAAATAAAAAGCAGGCCCTGACATGATCAGGGCCTGCGAAGGTCTAAACGTTAATTCAGAACTTTAGAGCTTTACAACGTTGGATGCTTTGGGGCCTTTGGGTGAGTCGACAACGTCGAACGTCACTGATTGGCCTTCAGCCAACGACTTAAAGCCGCTGTCCTGAATGTCGCCGAAATGCACGAACACATCGCCGCCATTTTCACGGGTAATGAAGCCAAAACCTTTGGCATCATTGAACCACTTTACTGAACCTGTCTCCATGATGAGCTACCTCCTTCTTGTGAAATTGAAGCGACGGAAAAGGACAAAAAAAATGCCGCAAAGTCGAACTGTCTTTGCGGTTTCCCTACAAGTACATCCGGAACTTCTGTAACCAATAATGCCACTTCATCGCCAGGAAGTCAAGGATTATTATTGCCGCTGCAATATTATTCTTTCCTGACGCGTTCTGTTCGATCAGGTTCGCCTTACTGGCCGTTGCCTCCGATATGCACGGACGCAGAAGAAATACTATTGCGGCAGATCATTCCGCGGACCTTCTGAAGACGCGGAGTTCCATGTCGACCTCCAGCGCCAGGCTGACAAGCGCCTCAACCTTCGACTTGGTGCGCTCGTCGATGTTCCAAAAATACGGGGTCATTGCCAGAAGGTCCGTAATCTCGCTGTTGTTCGTGAGCTCCAGCGGATACGTGATCCTCGCCGTGCTTACCAGGGAAAGAAGCCCTTTGGCCTGCTCCATCATCGACGGGCGCGCATGCTCCCGGGCAACGGGATAGATGATCTCCCGCAACCCATACAGGTGTCTGGGGCCCGGGCTTATGATCACGAGCCTGCCGGTATCCTTGAGAACCCTTGAGAACTCCCCGGCGTTTGCCGGCGAAAAGACGTTCAGAACGATATCAAGCGTTGACTGCGCAAAAGGAAGATCGTTGACGCTGGCAACGAACCAGTTCAGTGCTTTATCGCGCTGTGTTGCCTGGCGGACCGCAAATTTGGAAATGTCGATCCCATAGCAATCCGGGGAGACCCCTTCGCCGAATTTTGGCGCAAGGGAATCCTTGAGGCGTTTGAGATAGTAACCCTCCCCGCAACCGGCGTCAAGAATGCTGACATCGCCTCCCGATCCCGGGACGTTCTCGGCAACGGCTTGATTGATCCCATCGGACACCTGATCGTAAAATCCCAGGTCCAGGAACCGTCTCCGGCTCTTTATCATTTCCGGGCTGTCTCCCGGTTCTTTGGAATGCTTTTTGTGGGCGAGAAGGAAATTTACGTACCCCTGGCGGGCGGCATCGAAGGTGTGGTGATTGCCGCACTGGTAACCGTCCGCGGAAAGAAGCAGGCGCTCACGGCACACGGGGCATTGCAGGAGGGACGTCATGCGCTTTTCCCCGAGTATGATCCGATCACCTCCAGGAATTCCCTGCCGTACCGCGCGAGTTTCACATCTCCCACGCCGGAGATCTTTCTCAGGTCAGCTGCGTTTTTGGGAAACTGTCGGCACATCTCATGGAGCGTCTTGTCGGAAAAGATAATATAGGGCGGCACGTGGTTCGCCTCGGCGAGTTTTTTCCGGACCGCGCGAAGTTTATCAAAAAGGGTTTCATCGAACGATCCGGCATCAGAGGTCTTTCTCCTCCGCTCCTTCGTTTTCACTTCTTCCCGTTTCAATCCGAACGCCTCTCCCCTGCCCATGAGCACGTCCGCGCCCCGGGGCGAGAGCTTCAGCACCGGGTAGCGGTCGCCGTCCTGCCTGATGAGCTCCTGGGCAAGGAGTTCGTTCACGATGAACCGCCAGTGGTTCTTGTCCTTGGCTTTTCCCGCTCCGAAGGTCTTTATCTCGTGGTGCCCCAGTTCCTTGATGCGGCTGGTGTCCGCGCCGATGACAATGTCGATGACGTGGACGATGCCGAAGCGTTCATTGGTCCT
>JBGPHF010000179.1:0-4731 GCA_041484215.1 Nitrospirota bacterium | reverse complement strand
CGCTTCGACAACGGCCCCTTGCCGCTCGCGGAAATCATTCCGCTCCCCGTCAGCACCCTGGAGATGATCATCGAGGGCGTTCGCGGCCTCGACTGGCAGCTCGTCCGAAAAACGCTCCCCTCGCTCAAAACCGTTTTTCGTCCCGTTGCCGATCAGGCCCTCGCCGTTCAAACGGCGCGTTTGGAGCAGGATTATCATGCGGTCTTGTCGCTCGTGGACGGGACGCGCAGCCTCGAGGAAATTTGCTCGCTTTCCGGCCTTGGAGACTTCAACACCCTCAAGGCAGTCTACATGCTTCTGGCGCTCAACCGCGTCGAACAGGGGGGCGTCAAAACCGACGCGGAGATGCAACGCTCCCGCGAGGCTCAGGCCCTCCGGGAACGCACCGCCGCCGGCGCCGGGCAAAAGCGAGAACCCCAGGCCGACGCCGGGCAGGAGGTGGAACCCGCGGCGACCAGGGAAATGATCGAAAAAACCTTCGCCGCCCTGCCGGGGCAGAACAACTACCAGATACTCGGCGTTGCCGTCGATGTCACGGAGACGGAGATCAAGAAGGCATTCCTCCGGCTCGCCAAGGCATATCATCCGGACCGGCATATCGATCCCGCGATGGGAGATTTAAAGGAAAAGCTGGAGGGGATTTTTACGGCGGTCTACGGCGCATACCAAACGCTCGGCGATCCCGCGCAGCGGCGCGAATACGACCGAACCGGGGCCGTGAAAAAAGAAGCGGGACAGTACGAGGAAAAGCGCGCCGAAGAATACGTGGAAAACTACGCGGCAAAAGCAAAGCGGGCTTCAACGTATTTCAAAGCGGGCATGAAGGACTTCTCAACGGGAAATTTTTGGGGAGCGGCGGATTCCTTTGCCTCGGCCACACGGCTCGACCCCGTAAAGGCGGAGTATTTCTACCACTGCGGTCTCTCCCTGATGCGCATTCCGCGGCGGCGGCACGAGGCAGAAGAGAACCTGCAAAAGGCCATCGAGATAGACCCGCTCAAACCGGATTACTACCTCGAACTCGGGACCCTCTACTTAACGACCGGGCTCAAAACCAAGGCCATAGACGTGTACAACGCGGCGCTGCACGAGAACCCGGACTCGGAGCGAATCAAGGAAGCCATCCGGGCCGCGGGAGGGGAAGTGCTTGGCGAAAAGAAAGAAAAGACCGGACGCTTCGCGAAAATGTTCAAAAAGGACGAGTAGCCGGTTTATTGGGGCGCTCCCCTCGCGAACAAACGCCGTTCGGGGCTAGACCGGCTTCAAACCCGATAGCTCGGCTATCCTTGAATCCGCCTCGTGGATCTTCCCTTGCCGGAGCAGGTCAAGGACGTCTGAATCCGCCACCGTCTGAAAGATCCTGTTCCGCTCCGCTTCATCGTTTATCCGCCCCATCAGCCTGCTTCTCAAGAGAGACATTTTTTGGAGAAACAAATCATACTCCGGCCCGAACTGTTTTTCCAGCTCACGTCGTATCCTTTTTGCCAGCGCGGGGCTTTCGCCGCTTGTCGAGATCGCGATCAGGAGCGCGCCCCGGTCCATGACAGACGGAACAATGAAGCTGCTCTCGTCCGGAGGAGCGGCCACGTTTACGAGAATCTGCCTTTTCTTGCTGAGCCGGCCGGCTTCCGCGTTCACGGCGAGGTCGTTCGTGGCGGCGATGACGAGATAGGCGCCCGCGAGGTCTTTCTCCTCGAACGGCTTCGCACGATGCGTTATTTTCCCCGTGGCGGAGAGGTCCCGCAGCTTGCGGGTAAGGGCGGGGCTCACAACCGTAACGTTCGCGCCCGCTTCGAGCAGCGACAGGGTCTTTCGCTCAGCCACCCGCCCGCCGCCGACAACCACGCAGGGCCGTTCGCGCAGATCGAGATACGCGGGGTAGAATTTCATTGTTTGGAGATTGCGCCGAGTTTGGGCAGGAGGTCTTTGACGCTGTCGGTCATGGAAGGGTATTTCTTGATCAAGGCCTCGAAGGCCGTCCGGGCCTGGCTGAGTTCACCCAGTTCGAGGTGCGAGAGGCCCGCGTAATAGAACGCTTCTTTTTCCGCCGAGGTCCCGGGGTAATCGCGAAGAAGCCCGTCCAGCCTGCCCGCCGCGGCCCGGTAAGCGCCTTTTTTGTGGTAAAACCGTCCGACGTAAAGCTCGTATTCCGAAATATGGTCCAGGCACGCGGATATGTTCTTCGTGGCCGGCTGCTCGTACTCGCTCTTCGGATACTTCCGGAGGAGCGTCTGGAACTCCTTGAGCGCCGTTCGTACGGAAGAAGGGTCCCGGTCTATCGTGATAAACTGGTTGAAGCTGCACATGGCGATCTGGTACTGCACGTAATCCGCTGCCTTGTTCACGGGGTGGAAGTTCAGGAAAGCCTGATACTCGACCAAGGCCTCGTCGTATTTTTCCTCGCCGTAATACGTGTCGGCGATCCTGAGCATGAGCGACGCATCGTAGCTCTTATCCGGCGACTTCTCCTGGATCTCCTGATACCCCTTGCGCGCCTTCTCGAAATTCTCCTTGTGCATATTCTCTTCAGCGTCCCGGAACACGGTCTGGACATCGAAGGGCGGCGGAGTGCCGGCGCAGCCGGCGATGAACGTCAGAAACAGCATGAGGAAAATTTTTTTCATAAGAGAGGGTAGTCCGGATTTTAAGCTCGTGCCGAAAAAAGGCGGCCCCCTTTAAGGTATGCGCTTCCCAGCGGCAACAACAGCGTGTGCACTATATCACTATCTACTTTACCTTGTCAACGGTTGCTTGAGGTTCTGAGGTCGTTTCTTCTCATCACCGGTCGTTTGTGGATACGTGATCGAGAATATCCTTGTATAAAACGCCGGAGCTCTGTCAATTAAGTTTTTCAACTTAGGGTGACGGTCAGAACCTATAATATCTCCTTAAAAAATCTCGGTTGTTTTCAACACGTAAATTTTAGCGCACGCAGAATGAATAAGGTGAAGGGGAGGAGGTAACAGAGACGGGAAAGTATTCGGGGGCCGCTTGAGAGCGGCCCCCGAATGATAAAATCGCGTTACGTTAGCAACCTACCGCGGCCTTCGGAGCTGCCTTGGGCGCTGCCATCAGGTGCGTGACCATGTCTTTCTCGACGGCGACTTCAACCTTGTCTCCGGCTTTCACCTTGGCGAGGTCGATGCCTTTTCCCGCCTTCAGCGTCATATCCTTGTCGGAGCCTTCGGCGCAGAACACAACCGTGCCGGCCTTGGCATCAATGCTCTTGATGGTGCCCTTCTGCATGCCCATGTCCGCCGCAAACGACAGAGAACCGAATGCTACAACCAATACCAGTACTGCCAGAACTACCGCTGCCTTCTTCATTTTTGAGAACCCTCCTTAATGGAATTGTGCTTCACTGCCTGTGGGTGCATACAATACCATAAGTTTAAAAAATACTCAATTAAAATTTTACATGAGGGGGCCGGGGAATTGCGAGTTCTCCGGTTTTGCGCTCTCGCCGGGCGTAAAAAGAAAGCCCGTTTGCAATGAACTGATTGCAAACGGGCCTCAGCGATTTTCATTTCCTCGTGCGGCTGAAACGCTGCAACAGCCGGTGGGGGTCCGTGACGCGCGGTTACGCCTCCTTGGACACCCGGCCCTTGACGAGGTTGTTCACCACCGACGGATCAGCCAGCGTTGACGTGTCTCCGAGATCGTCCACGTCTCCCCGTGCGATCTTGCGGAGGATGCGGCGCATGATTTTGCCGCTTCGCGTTTTCGGCAACCCGGGCGAGAACTGCATCTTGTCCGGCTTCGCGATCGGGCCGATGACCTCGCGGACATGGCCTCCCAGTTTTTTCAAAAGATCGTCGGTGGGCTGGTTCCCGTCCTTGAGCGTCACGAAGGCGTAAATGCCTTCGCCCTTGATATCGTGGGGATAGCCGACCACGGCCGCCTCGGCCACGGAAGGATGGCTCACGAGTGCCGATTCCACTTCCGCGGTGCCGATGCGGTGTCCCGACACGTTGATGACGTCATCCACGCGGCCCATGAGCCAGTAGTCGCCGTCCTGGTCGACGCGCGCGCCGTCGCCGGTGAAGTACTTGCCCGGGAAGCGGCTGAAATATACTTCTTTGATGCGCTTGTTCTCCGGGTCCCCGTAGGTGCCGCGAAGCATGCCCGGCCATGGCTTTTCGATCACGAGGTAGCCGCCTTCGTTCGGGCCTGCCGGCGATCCGTCTTCTTTCAGCACCCGGGGAACGACGCCGGGAAAGGGCCGCGTCGCCGAACCGGGCTTGGTGGTCATGGCCCCGGGCAGCGGCGTAATCAGGATGCCGCCGGTCTCGGTCTGCCACCAGGTGTCCACGATCGGAAGTTTCTCGTGGCCCACGTTGACGTGGTACCACATCCAGGCCTCGGGGTTGATCGGCTCGCCCACGGAGCCCAGCACCTTGAGCGACGAGAGGTCGTGCTTCTTCACCCACTGCTCTCCCTCGCGCATGAGCGCGCGGATGGCCGTGGGAGCGGTGTAGAATATGTTGACCTGGTGCTTGTCCACGATGTCCCAGAACCTGCCCGGATCGGGATAGCTCGGGATGCCTTCGAACATGAGGCTCGTGGCGCCGGCGAGCCCGGCGATGAGCATGCCGCCGGTCTCCGTCTGCCACCAGGTGTCGACGATGCTGCAGCGGCCACGGCCGATGTGCTCGTAGTACCACATCCAGGCCTCGGGGTTGATCGGCTCGCCGACGGTGCCCAGGAGGCGCAGCGTCGAGAGGTCGCAGG
>JBGPHF010000178.1:0-4768 GCA_041484215.1 Nitrospirota bacterium | reverse complement strand
TAGTAGATAACGCGGTGAAAAGACATGTCTCGGAATTCCGCTCGTACTATCAACACCATGAACTCCCGTACCAGGAGAACGCGATCCACGTGGTCCAGTTGATACAAGCGCGCGCCTTCCTCCGCCTGTCTGCTTTCGTTGACCACGATGAATCCTTGCGGGTTTCTGAATTCCTCGAAAAGAAACGGCGGAGTCAACGCTTCATTGTCCGTGTAGTTTTCTTGCGTAAATTGAACGGTTGGCGCGAGCTGGATGATGCTCCTGTTGCCCGCCTCAGCTTTTGCCTGCATGAGAACGGATGTATGCCCACCTGTTCTTTTCAGAAGAAGCCCGATGATGCCGGTCCCCACATTGTCCAGGATCGGCTGGCTCCAGGCCGCGACCTCCCGGGATCGAGACGTGACCTTGATGCCGACGACCTTGAAGAACTTGTTTTTTTTCTGGCAGAGGTATCCGTCGTGGTCCAGCCCCCAGTCCCCGAGCGTTTTGAGCCCTACTCGTTTCTGCATAATATGGTTCTGAGCCTTCATGTCGTCTATCCATTGGACGACGTCGCCGAGAGAGTGTCCGGATGCGGCATCGTTCAAAGAGCGGGGTTGTTCGGTATTTATTTCAGCGGAAAACAAAATAGAAAAAACGCTTCGGGCGCAGGCGTTCACCATGTTGTCCCGCCTGATCAGACTGCCGATCTGGCGCAGCGTCAGCCATATATATCCGTCCGGCAAATCGTCCGGGTCCTCGTCGGGAAGCCTGATGAACATGTTCCTGTTCGATTTAAAGAGGAAGCGTCCTCCGTCTTCGGTCTGCAGCTTTGCATAGAGAACTCTTTCCTTCGGCGGGTCCAAAAAAGAAGAGACAAAGGGCGGCAGATTGCCGCCGTGCACCCGCGTGTAATTGCTGTATGTGGCCTGTACGGTCGGAGAAAGCTGGACCGAATGAATATTGCCGGGCTCCTCCTTGGCCTGAAGGCAGAAATGCAGAACACCGTTTATTTTCTTTACCAGGACGCCCAGGATGCCTATTTCCGGCTGGTCGATCATCGGCTGGTCCCACTTCAACTCCATTGCCTTCGTGCGGTGTCTTGCCTTGACGCCGGTGATCGTGAAGAACCTGCCTGAGTTGTGGGAAATATTGCCGGTGTCCTCCTCGATGCGCCATTCATCGAGATCTTCGAGCGCGACCAGCTCCGTGTGGAGCCGGGGATGTTCCCTTCGCTCCGCGATCCAGCGGTCAACCTCGGCGTCATCATGGAGCGCGTGCTTTGCTATTCTGGAGAAGTTCAGGTCCTTGGCGGTCGCCCGGGAAAAACCGAGGGATGGTTCGCGCAGGTCGTCAACTTCTTCGAGCTCGGCCTTACTGCCCATCTTGCGCCTTATACTCTTTCAGGTATTTGATGTGGTCGCCTTTCGCCGCGGACGGCGGCAGACGGTCGCGGATTACGAACTGCGGGTCTTTGTTGAGCGATAGATAAATTCTTCCGACATATTCGCCCAAGAGACTGACGGCCAGCAGTGTGGCCCCCCGGAAGAACAAATTGACGGACATGAGTGTTTCAAAGTCGGTCAGCCCCCCGGCAACCCCTAACTCGTCGAACATCTTGTAAATTCCATAAACGATGCCCGTGATCGCAATCACGATTCCCATGATGCCGACGACCCGCAGGGGAACTAGCGAGAAGCTGACCAACATGTTTCCCCAGAGAGAGACCAGTTTGCCGATCGTATACCCGGACTCGCTGTAGGTTCTCGCCTTGTGCTCTAAACGGATTTTCCCGATGTTGTCCGTCGTCCTCAGGATGATTGCGTCGAGATAGGGGTCCGGGCCCGTGTACTTAATGATCTCCTTCATCAGGAACCGGTTGACGACTTTGAAGCTCGACAGATAAAGATCGCCGGGCTTTTTGAGGATAACGGTTGCCATCATATCATTGATTTTGCTCCCGAGATTCCGGAACCAGCTGTCCCTCTTGGAAGCGTAAAACGAGTAGACAACGTCATACCCGTTTTCGATCTCATCAACCAGCTTTACTACTTCCGCGGGCGGATTTTGAAAGTCGTCGTCCATGATGACGCAGTAATCGCCGCTTGCTTGGTTCAGCCCCGCGATGACCGCGTTATGTTCGCCGAAGTTTTTCGCCAGTTTGACGTACGTTACCACGTCGGGATTCGCCGCATGCACGCTTCTGCAGACGAGGTCCGAGCTGTCGCGGCTTCCGTCATTCACGAGAACGATGTCAAGCCGGTATTTGGCGGAATAAAGGTCGATCAGGGTCGAGCACAAATGCCCGATCGTCTTTTCCGCGTTATAAACAGGAATAACAATCGACAATTTTATCACGATTCACTCCGGTCCGTGCGTTCCGAGGAAATGCAGTTCGCGTTAGCTGTGCGGTGCATAGGCGCGGCGAAGCACTTTTTTCGATATGTCTGTTGTTCAGATTTTCTGGAGAAAAAACCCGAGTGCTCGGGTTTGCGGCGATTTATGCCGCAGGGGGAGATGTGCCTGAGTGCTGGAATTGGTAGCCGTTGGGACAGGTTGGGCCGGCGTCCGGTTGAGAAGTGCCGTAATCAAGGCCTTCGTGGACGGGTGGCTCTTTTACCCGTTTGGATGACCGAAGGGACGGCAGTGCGATAATCTTTGGCGCCGGAGTGCGCAGGGCTTTCTTTTTCTGAAGCAGGATATGATCTCCCGAGGATTCATCGTCCCGGCCTTTGTCCTGTTCGGACTGGGGCAGCAGCGCGGACAGTATCACATCCGCGGCGTACAGCTTGATCGTCCACTCGGTGTCTCCGGGCCGGTGATTCACGTCTCCGGGCTGAAGGGCTACCGTATCGTAGGCAAGGGGGGAAATCACATAGATGAGATAGACAAAAATCAGGACGAAGTTCACGTGTCTTAAAGAATTTTTCATATCGGCAATGCGTTTCCTATTTCAAGTTTCTATTTTACCAGCCCACGAAAGCTTGTCAAGAGAAATAACGAACGAGCCTTATGCAGAATAAGCGGAACAGCAACAAAAAGAGTAATAACTAGCTAAAATGAAAACAGGTATGGTAGAATTGCTACCAAAGTAGTGATACTTTCCGGAAGAACCGCCGGCGTGCCGTCGGCGGGAGGTATGGCAATGGCAAAGGCGAATATCCTCCTCGTTGAAGACAGCGAAAACCAGGGGTCGGAGACAAAAAATTTTTTAGAGCGCTGCGGATACGCAGTGACGTGGGTCCGCGACGGCATGTCTGTATTCCCGTTGGCGAAAACCCGGCCCATCGACGTCATTTTGCTCGACCGCATTTTGCCGGACATCGACGGCAACGAAGTCTGCCGGTGGATCAAGCTGAATCATGACACCAAGGGCATCCCGATCATCATGCTGACGGCCAAAGGTTCCACCGCCGACAAAGTCCAGGGCCTGGAGTCCGGCGCCGACGACTATCTTCCCAAACCGTACGAGGAAATGGAGTTGAACGCCCGGGTATACGCCGCACTCCGGACGAAGACCCTCCAGGACGAATTGCGGCAGGCGAACCACGAATTAAAGGATATGCTCACCAGGGTCGAGGTGATAGCCATTACCGATCCCCTGACGGGGCTTTTCAACAGAAGACGCTTCGGCACCATCCTGGAGGTGGAATTCAAAAAAGCGGCCAGGTACACGACGCCTCTGAGCTGCATGATGATCGACATCGATCACTTCAAAAAGGTGAATGACGAGCATGGCCATGCGGTGGGAGACGGGGTCATCAAGCACGTGTCGCTGGTCGTTCAACAGGGCATCCGGGACGTGGATACCGCCTGTCGTTGGGGAGGTGAGGAGTTCGTGATCCTGTGCCCCATGACCACGAAACAGGACGTGGCGCGGCCAGCCGAGAGGATACTGCAGGCCGTATCCGATTATTCCTTCGAGGGCGTCAAGAACAAAAAAGTAACCGTGAGCATCGGGGTCGCGGACGTGTCCGATCCTGCCATTGATGCGGGCGACAAACTCGTCAACGCGGCCGACGTGGCCATGTATGAAGCGAAGAAAAAGGGAAGGAACCGGGTCGAAATCGCTTCTTAAAAAAATCGTGGGCGTTTCGATAAAAAAGGTTTGGAGTGGTTATTTCTTTCTTTTTTCCAGCTCCCGCTTTACCGTTGGAAAGGCATTCAGGTCCGTGTGCGGCAAAAAGAGCGCGGAAAGGTACTCGTCCATGAAGCTCCGCGACACGGAGAGTTCGATGTACGTCATCTTTCGGGCGATCTCTTCCGCCTCGTGCCGGAGCCGGTCGCACAGGAGCACATAGTAGGCGCCCATGATGGAGGTATTGCCGAGGAACTGGAATTTTTCCGCCGGCAGATCGGGCAGCATGCCGATGGTTATGGCGCGCTCCACGTCGATGTAACGGCCGAACCCGCCGGCGATGTAGAGCTTGTCGATGTTCTCGAACTTCATGCCCATCTGTGAAAGCAGCGTGGCGAACCCCGCGTAGATCGCCGCCTTGGCGCGGATAAGGTTGTCCAGGTCCACTTCGGTGATCACGATCTCCTTGTTGATCGCGCTCTCCACGCGCCAGGCGAGCACGAATTCCAGTCCGCTTTCGCCTCTTCGGACCCTCTTGGAGCCAAGCTCCTCCCTGATTTTCCCCTTCTGGTCGATGACGCCGGAGAGATACAGCTCCGCCAGCGCGTCGATCATGCCCGAGCCGCACACGCCGATGGGCTTCACGTCGCCGATGACCCGAAAGTTCACCTCGTGGGTCTTCGGGTCGATCTCCACCTCTTCGATGGCGCC
>JBGPHF010000177.1:0-4807 GCA_041484215.1 Nitrospirota bacterium | reverse complement strand
GCGTGGGAAAGACCTTGCTGGCTCAGACCCTGGCCCGCATTCTCGACGTACCTTTCACGATCGCCGATGCCACGACCCTTACCGAGGCGGGATACGTGGGCGAGGACGTGGAGAACATTATTCTCAAGCTTCTCCAAAGCGCCAATTACGACGTCGAACGCGCCCAGCGGGGCATCGTGTATATCGACGAGATCGACAAGATCAGCCGCAAGTCGGAAAACCCGTCGATCACGCGCGACGTATCCGGCGAGGGCGTTCAGCAGGCGCTCCTGAAACTTATCGAAGGGACCGTCGCGAGCGTACCGCCCCAGGGCGGCCGCAAGCATCCTCACCAGGAATTCATCCAGGTCGACACCAAAAACATCCTGTTCGTCTGCGGTGGCGCTTTTGTCGGCCTCGATTCCATCATCGAACAGCGCGTGGGTCAGAAGACCATGGGTTTCGGCGCCGACATCCAGAGCAAGAAGGAACGCAAGCTCTCCGAGACGCTGGCCAAGCTCCAGCCTCAGGACCTGCTCAAGTACGGCCTGATCCCCGAGTTTATCGGCCGCATGCCGGTCCTGGCGACGCTCGAGGAACTGGACGAACACGCGCTCATCGATATCCTGACCCGTCCGAAGAACGCGCTCATCAAACAGTACCAGAAACTGCTCGCGCTCGAAGGTTGTAAACTGCGTTTCACCGACGACGCGCTCGTGGCCGTTGCCATCAAGGCGATCAGCCGTAAGACGGGGGCCCGCGGGCTCCGTGCGATCCTCGAAGACGTGATGCTGAACGTGATGTACGATATCCCGTCTCAGCCCGGCATCCGCGAGTGCATCATCAGCCAGGAAGTGATCAACGACGGCGCCGAACCGCTGCTTATTTACGAAAAAATAGCGTAAATCCCCGTCAGGGAACAGAAGATAAAGGTCAGACAGAAGAATCGTTTATGAATTCTGTCTGTCCTTTTTTTTCAGTCTGTCTTTTTTCATCTGCTTCTGTTATCTGGAGTCTGTCCCCATGAAAGTTATTTCCGCCGATTTCGTCATCAGCGCCGCGGACGCAAAACAGTTCCCCCCGGACAGCAGACCGCAGATAGCCTTTGCCGGTCGCTCGAATGTCGGCAAATCGTCGATCATTAACTCCCTCCTGCACCGGAAGAGCCTCGTGAAAACGAGTGCAACGCCCGGCAAAACGCAACTGATCAATTTTTTTATCATTAACGAAGTTTTTTACTTCGTCGACCTCCCCGGATACGGGTTCGCCCGCGTTCCCCACGCCGTGACCGACGGCTGGGCGCCGATGATAGAAGGCTACCTGCAAGGTTCCCCGACCCTGAACGCCGTGGTCCTTCTCCTTGACGCCCGCCGGGAACCGGATGACCGGGACCTCCGCTTTGTCGACTGGCTCCAGCAGTATGGCATCCCGGCCATTTATGCCTTGACCAAATCCGACAAGCTGAATCGACGGGAGGCGGAACTTGCGCAGCGGAATATTCACGCGCGGCTGGGGATATCGGCTCCGCTTATCCTCACGTCGGCGAAGACAGGCCTGGGAATCAAAGAACTCTGGGTTGCAATCAATAAACGGCTGAAGAGTGATGCATGATCCACGATGCGAGATGTTAACCGATATTTTTGAATTATCCGTGTTCATCCGCTTGCGCCCAGCGTTTACGAGTGGCAACGCGAGTGCAGGGTGTGGTTAACTACTTTTTTCAGGATCATGTATCATTTATCCCGAATCTCTTTCAGGGAGGCTTCCGATGGAATTCATAAAAGAGCTTGCTGGCTCGCTGTTCTGGGCGACCGCGCTCAGCATACTTCTTTTTGTAGCGAGCAGCCTGGCCATCGGCCTGCTTGCAAAAAAATCGGAACTCCTGAAGCCGATCGGCGCCGGACTGAAGCTGATCGTCCTATTCATCGCCTTCCAGTTGTTCATTCGTCTCGGGGCCGAGGAGCACTTCCCGAGGTTATCCATCAATTTAAATTTTTTTTCCTGGCTTATTTTTACCTTCGGCGCGGTTCGTCTCGGGCTGTACATGTACGGCGATCTCTTCGTGGTCAGGTGGAAGCGGGGCAGCTTCCCTGCGGCTTTTAAAAACATCATCACCGTTGTAATTCTGGTCGTAGTGGCGCTCATCCTCCTCAAAGAAATTTTGAGCATCAACGTCACTTCTCTTATCGCCACGACCACAGTGCTCACGGCGACCATCGGGCTCGCCTTCCAAAGCACGCTTGCCAATATCCTTGCGGGCCTCACCATTCACCTCGAAAAACCGTTGAAACAGGGCGACTGGATTTCCGCCGGAGGTCATGAAGGCAAGGTCCTCGACATCACGCTCAGATCGACAAGGATATTAACCGTTGAAAACAACGAGGTGTTCATACCGAACGGCAAGGTATTAAGCGAAGCGGTGATAAACTACAGCCTGCCGAACGCGACGGTTGTGCGAAAGCTCGTCGTGGGAGTGAGTTATCAGGTCGCGCCGAACCGGGTAAAAAGTACGGTCCTCGAAGTGCTGGCGGCTGTTCCGGGAGTAGCCGGAAGGCCGGCGCCCGTCGTGCGGGTGAACTCCTACGGAGATTTCGCCGTACACTACGAGATACGCTACCCGCTTGCCGATTTCGCTTCCCACGTGGACGTGGAAACCGAGATCATGAACCTCCTCTGGTACCGCTTTAAGCGGAGCGGCATCGACATTCCCATGCCGGTCAGGGACATTCATCTGAAGGAGATCACGCCGGAGAGCATACAGGCCGAACAGGGGCGGCGTGCCGCTGAAATCATCAAGCTCATGGCAAAAGCGGAGATCTTCATGGCCCTCTCCCCGTCGGAACTCAACCACCTGGTAGGGCAGGTGAGAACGGAAACCTTTGCCGCCGGAGAAACGACTTTCCGGCAGGGGGATCCGGGGGACTCGTTCTATATCATCAAGAGCGGCAAGGTCAACGTGATCGTGGAAAAGTCCTCCGGAGAGACCGCGATCGTGGCCACTTTGGGGCCGGGCAACTTCTTCGGCGAGATGAGCCTGCTCACCGGCGAGGTGCGGACGGCCAGCATCCAGGTGGAGAACGACGCGGAATTCATCGTCGTCGACAAGGAAAGCTTCCGTTCAACGCTCGCGAATAATCCGTCCCTGGCCGAATCCATGAGCCAGATCCTTTCAGAACGGCAGGCCGGCCTTGAGGCCGAGCGCGAACGGCTCGATGCCGCCGGTCTTGCGCGCCGGAAAAAGGACGTTTCAGGCAAGTTGCTTTCGAAGATGCGGGATTTTTTCGGTCTCAAAAAGTAAAGCCCTCTCCCGAAAAGTAAAGTTCATCTCACCGAGTCGCATTTTACGTCTATCCCATTCGAGCCCAGTCGGGCTTCCACAACATTTTTTGCATTTCGGAAAGAAGACCCTCTCACGAAAAAACATCGTTTCCGTTATTCTTCTGCCGGGCGTGGGGTGTGCCGCCGCTGCCGGATCGTATTAACGTAATCGGCACTCGGAGGAGCGGGTGAAGGCTGTGGCGGGGCGGGGCTGACGTTTGCCGGCGAATTTCTGCTTGGCTGCGGGGAGGCGGCAGAGCCCGCTGTTTTTTCACGAGAGATATACATCTCATAGAGCGTACCGTCGGCCCCCTTCAACGATATGCTGTCATCGCGCAATTTGATGAGCTGCGAGCCATCCGGCAGTTTGGAGTTGAGTTCGTGAAAAGTCTGCGCGCCGGTACCATCCTGAAAAACAGCGCCGCTCACGCGACTGCCCTGCATGGTGCCGATCAGACGAAGCGATGCACCCCCGGCTACCTGGGCATCCGCCGTCCCGACAAAGAAAAGCGTCAAACAAATGAGGCAGGCGCTCAGGATCGCCTTATAGGTTATCTTTTCTCTTATGAAAAGAAACTTTGGAATCACAAAAAATTATAACCTTTTGCGGCTCGCGTTGTCAATCCGTCGTCATTTTACGTCAGGACAGCGTGATTTCCGTGCCGATCCCTTGCTGAGTGAAAATTTCCAAGAGCAAGGCGTGGGGGATTCGGCCGTCGATGATATGGACCTTGGCGCAGCCCGCGTTGAGGGCCTCGAAGCAGGACCTGGTCTTGGGCAACATGCCGCCGGCGATCGTGCCGTTCGTAATGAGCGTCTCCACATTTTTTTTGTTCAGCGTCGGGATCAGGTTCTTGTCCTTGTCCAGGATTCCGGACTGGTCCGTCAGCAGTATCAGTTTCTCGGCTTTCAGAGCGCCTGCTACGGCCCCCGCCACGAGGTCCGCGTTGATGTTGTAAGTCTCGCCGTCCTTGCCGACGCCGATGGGAGCGATCACGGAAATGAACCCCCCCAGATCCAACGCGGTGAGAGCGCCGGGCCGAACCTCGGTCACTTCTCCGACCAGGCCTATGTCGATGAGCTCCGTCTCACCGGTCTCTTCCGATTTTTTCGTCAGGTTCATTTTTCTGGCCTGCACGAGCCCGCCGTCTTTGCCGGTGAGCCCCACGGCCTTGCCGCCCGCCCGGTTGATCAGGTTCACGATTTCCTTGTTCACCTTGCCGCCGAGGACCATTTCGACGATGTCCATCGTCTCCTCGTCGGTTACCCGCTGCCCCGAGACGAACGCTGGTTTTTTCCCCATCCGTTCCATGGTTTTGCCGATCTGCGGCCCGCCGCCGTGCACGATCACCGGGTTGATTCCGATGTAGCGCATCAGGACGACGTCCTGGGCAAAGCCCTGCTTAAGCCCTTCGTCGATCATGGCATTGCCGCCGTATTTGATCACGAAGGTTTTTCCCCGGAAGGTCTGGATGTACGGCATGGCCTCGATCAGGGTCTTTGCTTTTTC
>JBGPHF010000176.1:0-4835 GCA_041484215.1 Nitrospirota bacterium | reverse complement strand
TTGAGATACATCGGCGCTCCGCCACCGCCCGTTATGATGTGCGTGATCCCGTCCACGGTCTTTCTTTGATAAAAATGCTCATGCCCGGCAAACACGGTTTCTACCCTATATTTCACGAACAGCGCTTCCAGGCGGTCACGGTCCTTCGGATAGGCATCAAGACTGTCTCCGGAGTGATGCCCTTTCCCCGGTTCCGTAAAGAGCGGATGGTGAAGGAAGACAAACCGGTGTTTTTTATCGGAACTCGAGAGGACCCCTTCGAGCCAGGTGAACTGTTCACCCGTGATTATCTTCTGCTGTTCGTGCATAAAAGAGTCGAGCACGATGAACAGCGAGTTGCCCGTTGTAAAGGAATAGTAAAGCTCATTGCCGGGCAGGTCCACTTCGCGTTTATAGGTCTTTTCACTCAAGGGCACTTTCGGGTGTGCGTCATGGTTGCCCACAGCCAGAAAGTACGGGACCGTGATCGGCTTCGACATTTCCCATAACTTCGTCCACTCTTCCTTGTGCCCCGGCGTCGCGATCATATCGCCGGTATTAATGACAAAGTCCGGTTTGCGATCCATTACCTGAGCGACGATTTTCCTATATATATCATCACCTGAACGATTATCGCCCAGAACAACGAAGGTAAATTTGCCGTTGATCTTCTCAAGCGCTGCGAGTTTCTGCGCTATCTGCTGGTCCTGGGCGGCAAAGGCTGATAAGGCTGCAAATGTGCCAAACAGAACCAAAAATATATATTCTCGAAGCAACATGGCACAACCTCTTTAGCCGCAAAAAAGCGCAAAAGGCGCAAAGTACACCTCAAAATTTATGAGAGCTTTGAAAGAATGTATTTCTTGATCTCTAGCCTGGGAGCGCCGAAATTAATAAGAAGGCCGTGTTCAACTTTGCAGGCGCGCAAATAGCCTAACAACTGGGCCGTGTGCTCTTCCGACAATCTTTTGACCGCTTTCAATTCAACGAGCAAACAACTCTCAGCAAATAAATCAGCGACGTATTCGCCCAAGATTGTTCCATCGACGTCATACACTTTCAGGGGATACTGTTGCTCTATCCGGATTCCTGCTTTTCTGCTCCTGTGTGCCACGCCATTTTCATAAACCTTTTCAAGATGACCATGTCGAAGATGCCCGTGAAGTGAAAAACTAATCTCGCGGATACTATCAACAAGTTCGAATATTTCCTTTTCTGTTTTCATAACCTTTTTGCGCCTTTTGCGCGTTTTTGCGGCTAACAGTTTTTTTTTCTTCTTAAGTGGCTACCGTCCTCGAACAATCGTCTGAACCGCCCTCCCCCGGAGTTTCCATCCATTGAATGGCGTATTCTTGGACTTGGATTTGAACTGTGCTGAATCCACAGTCCAATCCGCATCCAGATCGATGATCGTGATGTCCGCATCAGCTCCGACGGAGAGCGTGCCTTTATTAATTTTCAGGATCGAAGCAGGATTCGTGCTGAGTTTTTTAATCGCCTCGGCGAGCGAAAGCACTTTCTCTTCCACCAGTTTGAACGTAAGCCCGAGCGCGGTTTCAAGGCCCACGATGCCGAAGGGCGCGTAATCGAATTCCCCGGACTTTTCATCCATCCCATGGGGAGCGTGGTCCGTGGCGATCACGTCGATAGTCCCGTCTGTGAGGCCCTGTTTGATCGCGGCCACATCATCCGCGGTACGGAGCGGCGGGTTCATTTTTGCCTGGGTATTGTAACCCCGCACGGCTTCGTCGGTCAAAGTAAAATAGTGGGGGCAGGTCTCGGCAGTGACCTTTACGCCACGGACTTTCGCCGCACGGATCATGTTTACAGAACCGGCCGTGCTCACATGAGCAATGTGCAGCCTGCACCCGGTGAGCTCTGCAAGGGTGATATCGCGACCGGTCATAACGTCCTCTGCAGCGCGCGGTATGCCGCGAAGCCCAAGTTCAGTGGACACCGCGCCTTCATGCATCACCCCTTTGCCAGAAAGCGAACTGTCCTCGCAATGAGAGATAATGAGCAGATCAAATATCTTCGAATACTCCATGGCCCGGCGCATGATCGCGGCGCTCACGACCGGCTTGCCGTCGTCCGAAACAGCCGGACACCCGGCAGCGTGCAGTTCCCCCATTTCAGCCAGTTCCTCGCCCTTCGAGCCCTTGGTGATCGCGCCGATGGGAAACACGCGTGCTGATCCGTCTTTGGCCTGGCCAAGGATAAACTCGGTAACGGACCGGTTGTCGTTCACGGGATTCGTATTCGGCATGCAGCAGACCGAGGTAAAACCGCCTTCTTTTGCCGCGGCCGTGCCGGTTATGATCGTTTCTTTATACTCAAACCCCGGCTCGCGCAGATGCACATGCATGTCGATGAGACCCGGAACAACAAGTTTGCCGGAAGCGTCGATAACCTTCGCGCCATCGGGCGGGACTGAACCCGGCTTGATGAGCTTAGCGATCTTCCCGTCAACAACGAGAAGGTCGAGCGTCTCATCAACCTTGTTCGCCGGATCGATGATATGGCCGCTTTTAATGAGAATGTTCATGACAAAACCCTTTTTGAACACGGATTTTCACGGATTTTTTACGATGCTGCGAACCTGTTTTATCCGCCGTTATCATAGCCTTGATCGGATATTATCCGTGTCAAAGATTCTTATGCCTCTGATTTGCTTCCTCCGGACAGCAGGAACATCACCGCCATCCGCACGGCCACGCCGTTCGTGACCTGGTCGAGGATCACCGGAGTGCTGTCAGCAACTTCGGACGATATTTCCACGCCGCGGTTCATGGGGCCGGGATGCATCACGAGCGCGTGTTTTGCCGCCCGCCCGACGCGTGCCTGGTTCAAACCGTAGAGCCTCGCGTACTCGCGCACGCAGGGGAAGAGCCCCGCGGTCTGTCGTTCGAGTTGGAGCCGGAGCATCATGATGACATCGACTCCTTCGACCGCCTTGTCCATATCGTAATAAACCGCTGCGCCGAGCTTCTCGATCCCCGGCGGCACCATGGTCGGAGGGCCGCAGACCCGCACCTTTGCTCCCATGGTGGTAAGCCCGTGGATGTTCGAGCGGGCCACGCGGCTGTGGGCGATGTCGCCCGCGATGGCCACGGTCAAGCCTTCGAGTCTGCCGAGCTTCTCCCGGATGGTGAACATATCGAGCAGCGCCTGTGTCGGATGTTCGTGAAAACCGTCACCGGCATTGATCACCGAGCTCTTGAGCCGCGTGGAAAGAAACTCCGCAGCGCCCGAGCAGGAATGGCGGACGATGATCATATTGCATTTCATGGCCTCTATGTTTCGGGCCGTATCGAGGAGCGTCTCGCCCTTGACCACGCTGGAGGTCGAGGTTGAAATATTGATCACGTCGGCGGAGAGCCGTTTCCCCGCCAATTCGAAAGACGTCCGCGTTCGCGTGCTCGCCTCGTAGAACAGGTTGATCACCGTCTTGCCGCGAAGCGTCGGCACTTTTTTAATGTCCCGCTCGGACACGTCCTTGAAGGTCGCGGCTGTATCGAGGATGAGTTTGATCTCATCCGCGCTCATGCCTTTTATGCCGAGCAGATCTTTTGAACTGAGTGACATGGAAACCTCTGCAGGTCGCGGGACCCTGCTCTCATTCTCCCAGAATCACAACCTTCTCTTCCACTCCGTCCTCTACAAGCATCACTTCCACTTTTTCCTTTGCCGAGGTCGGGAGGTTCTTGCCCACATAATCAGCGCGGATAGGAAGTTCCCGGTGGCCGCGGTCTACGAGCACTGCAAGCTGGATGCGCCTCGGCCTGCCGTAGTCCATGATGCTGTTCAGCGCGGCCCGGATGGTCCTGCCGGTGAAGACCACGTCATCCACGAGGACCATGCTCTTGTCCTGAATGTCGAAGGCAATGTCCGTGGCCTGCGGGACCGGCTGGGACTTGCGCGTTGCCAGGTCGTCGCGGTACATGGTGATATCCAGGCTCCCCACGGGAGGTTCGACGCCCTCGATTTCCTTTATCCTGGCTGCAAGCCGCTTGGCGAGATGAACGCCTCCCCGCTGGATGCCGACGAGGACGAGGTCTTTGGCGCCTTTGTTCTTCTCCAGAATTTCATGAGCGATCCTCGTCATTGCCCGATCAATGCCGGCCTTGTCGAGAATCAGCGCTTTTTCCTTGACGCTCATTAGTCTTGCTCCCTCATATCATTGAAAAAAGGCATAAAAAAACCCTCTCCCCTGATCGGGAAGAAGGTGCGTGTGTTTGGTTTGCCGGGCGTTATGACGCTGTTAAACTTTTTCACGTAGTACCCTTCCTGGCCTCTCAGGACCAGACTTAAAGAGAAATTTCGTGTTGCGTATTGTGTTGGCTAACAATACAGCAACTGCCGTATCGGTGTCAAGAACTTTTTAGAAAACGGGTTTTTGTTTATGGAGACGCCGGCGATTTCTTTTTCGGCTCGAATTCGTTCTTTATCTTCAAAAACGTCGGCAGACTCTTGAGCATCCTTATCGCGCTGTGGGTGGATTTGAACATAAGAGGCACGAACTTTCTGACCCAGTTTTTATTGAGATAAAACTGCTTCAGGAACTGCTTATACAGGTCATCGAGCCGCTCTTTCGATTCGATCCCTTTCGAAACGAATACGAAGTTCAAACAGTTCATCAGCTCCCAGTCCTCGACGAACGTTCCCTCATCGTTGATCGTCTGATAAATGGGCGATCCGGGAAAGGGCGTGAACTTGGTCATGTTCATGTCGTCGAGTTCGAGCGCGTTGATGAAATCCGTCGTCACCCTGATGGTTTCCTCGGTCTCGCCGGGAAGCCCCATAATGAACAGCCCCTTGGCCCGGATCCCGGCTTTCTGGATGCGTTGGACCGTGGT